>NZ_JBWKYF010000132.1:0-7643 GCF_059423605.1 Variovorax sp. GW460-12-1-14-LB1 | reverse complement strand
AAGCGCTTGACGCCGAAGCTCACGGGGTGGTCGGCGTTGTTCAGGTGGCCGAAGCGGATCACGCGCTCCTGCTGCGCTTGCGCAACAGCAGGAACGACCAGGGCGAGGGCAAGGCCGGCGGTGGCCAGCGAGCGGTAAAGCGTTCTCAAAGTTGTTCTCCAGCGTGCGATGTGAGCGGTCCATGCCGGGGCGCTTCACACGCGCCCCGACTCCTGGCGGCGCGATCTTATCGATTTAGTGGAAAATCTTTCTACTAGTGAAAACACTTGGCAAAATGCTAGAGTCGTCTCATGACAGCCATACTCGAACGCAGCTTCAAGGTGCTCGAACACCTCTCCGGCCACCCCGAGGGCCGTGCGCTTTCCGCGCTTTCTGCCGAGCTGGAAATGCCGTTGAGCGCCACCCACCGCCTGCTGAGCGAACTGGTGCGCTACGGCTATGTGCGGCAGGATCAGAGCCATGGCGACTACATGCTGACCATCAAGCTGGTGTCGCTGGGCCTGAGCTTTCTGAGCAACAGCGGCATCGTCGACGTGGCACAGCCGCTGCTCGACCGGCTCGCGGTCGCGTCGGGCGAGCTGGTGCGGCTGGCGGTGGTCGACGGCGACGAGCTCACCTTCGTCGCGAAGGCGCAAGGCGCCACGCGCGGGCTGCGCTACGACCCGGACATGGGCCTGTCGGTGAACCTCTCGTGCAGCTCCGCAGGCCACGCGTGGCTCTCGACCATGACGGACGAGCAGGCGCTGCAGCTCGTCGCGAAGCAGGGCTTCGGCCAGCCGGAAGACTTCGGCCCCAAGGCGCCGACCACCGTGAAGGCGCTGCTCGTGTTCCTGCGCGCCACGCGCAAGCGCGGCTTCTCGATGATCAACGAGGTGTTCGCCCCCGCGATGACGGCCATGGCCGCGCCGGTGCGCGGTGCGCACGGCGGCGTGATCGGCGTCATCACCATCGCGGGGCCGCTGGTGCGGCTCACGGAAGAACGCATGCTCGCGCTGGGCCCACAGCTGCTGGCCGCGGCGGACGACGTGGCGCGGGCCAGCGGCGCGTCCGCACTGTTCAAGCGCCGGGCCTGAAGGCCCTGCCAGGTCCTTAGTCGACCTTCACCTGGAACAGCACGAAGCCCGTGCCGCCCGGCTCGACCGTGCCCGTGAAGCGCCAGTCGATCGCGCCCGTGCCCCCTGCAGGTTGAACCGTGGTGCAGGCCACCGCGCCCGCGGGCGGCGCGTTCGCCGGCGTGGTCTTGACACAGCCCGTGAGCGACGCCGGCGTGGTGCCCGTCGTCGCGCTCACGAAGGTCGTGTAACCCGGCGTCATGTCGTTCACGACCATGCTGCGGATCGGCGCGTCGCCGTTGTTCGTGTAGGTGATGCGGTACTCGAGCGTCTCGCCCGACTTGGCCTGGTTGTTCACGCCGAAGGTGCCGCTTTGCGTGATGTTGCGCACCTCCTTCTTCAGCTCCAGCGCCACGCCCGACACCGTCGTGAGGTCGTCGAGCGTGAAGCTGCCGCTGAGCGACGGGCTCGCGTTGGTGTAGGTGAAGTCGGCGCGGATCGTCGCCTTGTTGTTCGAGCCCAGCGGCGCCGTGGCGGGAATGAACTCCTGCACGATCACGCAGACCTTGCCCGCGAAGGCCACGGGCGTGGCCGCCGCGCTAGGCGGGTACAGCTGCGCCGCGCCGGCCTGCAGGCTGCCGGTGCAACCCACGTCCGCGAAGACCTTCGTCGTCCAGCCGGTGATGGCCGGCGTGGCCGTCTCGCTCGCCACGCTGAAGCGCACCTGCCCGGCCGTGCCCGCCGTGAAGGTGTGGGCGTAGGTCACGGTGCTGCCCGGCAGGCCGGTCTTGGCGCCGTCGGTCGCGAAGGCGCTGTTGTCGACGTCGCCGAAGTTCAGGTTGGCGTGGCCCGTGCCGTTCCAGCTGAAGGCGATGCGGTCGGGCGTGCCGGTGCGCGTGTAGGTGTAGGTGCCACCGGCCGCGGCCACGGCCGAGCCCGAGGGCAGCGCGACATTGCCCACCGAGGCGCCCGTCGACACGCGCGTGCCGGGGTTGGTTTCTTCCACGCACATCGCCGAGCCCGTGGCCGTGCCGGCCGGCACGCTCAGGCTGTAGGCCCCCGAGGCGTCCGTGAGCGCGCTCGCGTACACGGTGGCACCGCAGTTGGTCAACCGCACGCTCACGCCCGACAGCGGGCCCTCGCCGCCGTTGACAAGGCCGTCGTTGGCCGTGCCGCCGCCCACGCCGTTGTCCAGGAACACACGGCCGCTCACGATCGCCGCGAGCGTGTTGGTGAAGGTACAGACCACCGCCGTGCCGTTCGTCAGCCCGGCCGCGGGCAGCGTGACGGTGCCCGCCACCAGGTCGACGGCAGCCGTCGCCCCGCCCGCCAGGCCCGTGCAGGTCGCGCCCGAGAACGCGAAGCCGCCGGGCATCGAGGCCACGACTTCGGTCAGCACCGTCTGCGTGTTGGCCGTGGTGAGCGTCTTGATGGTGCCCACCACCGTCGAGCCCGACACCGAGACGTTGATGCTGTCCGAGCCGAAGCCGTTGGTGCCGCTGAACGCGAAGGTGCCCGTGCCGCCCAGCGCCTGCTTGCGGATCTGCACCGTCGGCAGGCGGTTGTTGCTGTAGGTACAGACGATGGCCTTGCCGGCATCGCCCGCGCCGATCACCAGCGTGTTGCTGGCCTGGCCGTTGGTGCCGCTCAGGGCGTTGGCCGTGGCGCCGCCGTCGGCGGTACACGACAGCACGGTCGTGTAGTTGGCCAGCGTGCCGGTGGGCATCGTTTCCGCGGGGAAGGTGATGGTGTTGCCCACGGCCGCCACCACCGCCGCGCCGCTGTTGCCGGCCGTGGGTGCGGTCGCGGTGAACGCGGCCGTGTTGTTGGTCGCGCCCGTGCTCGCGCCGATGCTGGCGACGTTGCCCGCTTCGCTGTTCGCGCCCCAGGCCTTGCGCACCTGCAGGGTGACCGTCTTCTTCGCGTTGGTGTAGGTACAGACGATGGCCTTGCCGGCGTCGGCCGCGGCAATCGCCAGCGTGTTGCTCGCCTGGCCGTTGGTGCCGCTCAGCGGGTTGGTGGTGGCGCCGCCGTCGGCGGTACAGGCGACCACGGTGCTGTAGTTCGCGAGCGAGCCGGTGGTCATCGTCTCGGCCGGCAGTGTGAGCGTGCCGCCGACGACCATCGACACCGCCGCGCCGCTGCTGCCGGCGGTGGGTGCGGTCGCGGTGAATGCCGTCGTGTTGCTGCTGCCGCCCGAGGTGGCGCCGATGCTGGCCACGTCGCCGTTCGTGCTGTCCGCGCTCCAGGCCTTGCGCAGCTGCACGGTGACGGTCTTGGGCGTGTTGGTGTAGGTACAGACGATGGCCTTGCCGGCGTCGCCCGCGCCGACCAGCAGCGTGTTGCTGTTCTGTCCGTTGGTGCCACTGAGCGCATTGGCCGTGGCACCGCCGCCGGCCGTACACGCCAGCACCGTGGTGTAGTTCGCCAGCGTGCCCGGCGACATCGTCTCGGCCGGCAGCGTGATCGTGTTGCCGGCCTGCACGGTCACGGCCGTGCCGCTGTTGGCGCCCGTGGGCGCCGTCGCGGTGAAGGCCGTGGTGTTGCTCGATCCGCCCGCGCTCGCGCCGATGCTCGCCACGTTGCCGGCGATGCTGTTCGCCCCCCAGGCCTTGGCGATCTGCAGCGTGGCCGTCTTCGGCGTGTTGGTGTAGGTACAGACGATGGCCTTGCCCGCGTCGCCCGCGCCGACCACCAGCGTGTTGCTGGCCTGGCCGTTGGTGCCGCTCAGCGTGTTGGCCGTGGCGCCGGCATCGGCGGTACACGACAGCACGGTGGTGTAGTTCGCCAGCGTACCCGTGGTCATCGTCTCGGCCGGGAAGGTGAGCGTGTCGCCCGCGGCCACCGACACCGCGGTGCCGCTGGTGCCCGCCGTCGGCGCCGTCGCCGTGAACGCGGCGGTGTTGTTCGCGCCGCCCGTGGTCGCGCCGATGCTCGCCACGTTGCCGGTGGTGCTGCCGGCGCTCCAGGCCTTGGACAGTTGCAGCGTCGCGGTCCTGCGCGTGTTGGTGTAGGCGCAGTTCACCGCGCTGTCCGACGGCATGGTGAAGCTGCGGCTCGGGCCGCTGCCGCTCACCGTCACCGCGCTGCCATCCGACACCTTGGTACAAGCCAGCGTCGTGGTGTAGTTGGCTGCGTTGCCGGTGGTGAAGGCTTCGGCCAGCGTCACCGTGGCGCCGCTGGCCGCGGTGGCCGTGGCGTTGGTGGTGGTGGCCGGTGCGGTGGACGTGCCGGCGGTCGCGCCCGTCACTTCGGCAGCGCTGCCACTGACCGTCAGGTTGACCTTGTCGCCGGCGATGGCGCCGCTCCAGCTCTTGGACAAGGTCACCGCCGCCGTCTTGCGCGTGTTGGCGTAGGTACAGACGATGGCCGTGTCGGCCGCGCCCACCGTCAGCGTGTTGCCCGACAGCCCGCTGGTGCCGGTGCAGCTCAGCGCGCTGGTGTAGTTGGCGGCGCTGCCGGTGGTGAAGCTCTCGGCCAGCGTGATGACGCTGCCCACGGGCACGGCCTGCGCGGTGCCGGTGTCGGTCTCGGCGGCCGTGTTGGCCACCGAGGCCAGCGTGGTGAGGCCCGTGCCGGTGACGCTCACGGCGTCGTTGACGATCGCGCCCGACCAGGTCTTGGCCAGCGTGACGGTCGCCGTCTTCGCGGTGTTGGTGATCTCGCAGACGATCGGCAGGCCTGCATCCGCGTTGCCCAGGGTCAGCAGGTTGCCGCTGAGCGAACCGCCGCCGGTGCAGCTCCAGGCGCTGGCGGTGTACGAGCCGGCGTTGGTGCCGAACGGCGTCTCCGACAGGGTCACGGTGTCGCCCACTGCCACGCGCTGCGCGCCGCCGGTGTCGGTTTCGTTGGGTGTGTTGGCCGTGGCCTGCAGGTTGAAGGCGTAGCCGATGTTGTGGTTCGGGTGCACCGTGCCCGAGGCGGTCAGCGTGAAGGCGTCGTTGACCAGCGCGTTGACCCACTTCTTGCGCAGCTGCACCGTCGGCGCCTTGGCGTTGGTGACGGTACAGACGATGTTCGAGCCCGCCACCGTCGCCGCGGCGTTCAGCGTGAACTGGTTCGTGTTCTGCGCGGTCCCGCGCGTCACCGTGCCGCCGCTGCCCATGCCCGTGCAGCTGACGTCGGTGATCACGTAGTCGGGCACGCCCGTGGCCGGCGTGTAGGTTTCGGTGAAGGTGGTCGCCGTGCCCGTCGCGGTCAGCGTCTGCAGCGGCCCGTTGACGGCCGTGCCGGCCACGGTGGTGGTGATGGTGTGCGCCGCCACGCCGTTGGTGCCCGTGAAGTCGAAGCCGGCCACGCCGCCGAGCGAACGCTTGGCGAGGGTCAGGGTCGCGGGCTTGCCGGTGTTGGTGTAGGTACAGACGATGGCCTTGCCCGCATCGGTCGCGCCGATCAGCAGCGTGTTGCTGTTCTGCCCGTTGGTGCCACTCAGCGCGTTGGCCGTGGCGCCGCCCCCTGCCGTACACGACAGCACCGTGTTGTAGCTCGCGAGCGAGCCCGTGGGCATCGTCTCGGCGGGCAGCGTGATGGTGTTGCCCGCGACCACGTTCACCGTGCTGCTGTTGCCCGCCGTGGGCGCGGTCGCCGTGAACGCCGTGGTGTTGCTCGCGCCGCCCGTGCTCGCGCCGATGCTCGCCACGTTGCCGCTGATGGCGCCGGCGCCCCAGGACTTTGTCAGTTGCAGCGTGGCCGTCTTCGGCGTGTTGGTGTAGGTACACAGGATCGCCTTGCCCGCATCGGCCGGGCCGATCAGCAAGGTGTTGGTGGCCTGCCCGTTGGTGCCGCTCAGCGCGTTGGCCGTGGCGCCGCCACCGGCCGTACACGCGAGCACCGTGTTGTAGTTCGCCAGCGTCCCCGTCGGCATCGTTTCCGCGGGGAAGGTGATGGTGTTGCCGGCGACCACGGTCACGGCCGCGCCGCTGTTGGCGCCCGTCGGCGCCGTCGCCGTGAAGGCGGCGGTGTTGTTCGCGCCGCCCGTGCTCGCGCCCAGGCTCGCCACGTTGCCGGCGATGCTGTTCGCGCCCCAGGCCTTGGCGATCTGCAGCGTCGCCGTCTTCGGCGTGTTGGTGTAGGTACAGACGATGGCCTTGCCCGCGTCGCCCGCGCCGACCAGCAGCGTGTTGCTGTTCTGTCCGTTGGTGCCACTGAGCGCATTGGCCGTGGCACCGCCGCCGGCCGTACATGCCAGCACGGTGTTGTAGTTCGCCAGCGTGCCCGGCGACATCGTCTCGGCCGGCAGCGTGATCGTGTTGCCCGTGGCCACGGTCACGGCAGTGCCGCTGGTCGCGCCCGTGGGGGCCGTGGCCGTGAAGGCCGTGGTGTTGTTGGTGCCGCCCGTGGAGGCCGGAATGCTCGCCACGTTGCCCGTGAGGCTGTTGGCGCCCCACGACTTGACCAGCTGCAGCGTGGAGGTCTTCGGCGTGTTGGTGTAGGTACAGACGATGGCCTTGCCCGCGTCGCCCGCGCCGATCTGCAGCGTGTTGGTCGCCTGGCCATTGGTGCCGCTCAGGCTGTTGGCCGTCGCGCCGCCACCGGCGGTACACGACAGCACGGTCGTGTAGTTCGGCAGCACGCCACCGTTCATGGTTTCCGCGGGGAAGGTGATCGTGTTGCCGGCCGCCACGGTCACGGTCGCGCTGGTGTTGGCCGTCGGCGCCGTCGACGAGAACGCCACGGTGTTGGCCGCGCCGCCCGTGGTCGCGCCGATGTTCGCCACGTTGCCCGTCACGCTGATGGGGTTCCACGACTTGGCCAGTTGCAAGGTCGCGGTCTTGCGCGTGTTGGTGTAGGTACAGACGATGTCCTTGCCGATGTCGCCGAGGGCGATCGTCAGCGTGTTCGATACCTGTCCGTTGGTGCCGCTCAACGTGCTGGCCATCGTGCCGCTATTCACGGTGCATGACAGCACGGTGTTGTAGTTCGCCAGCGTGCCGGTGGTCAGTGTTTCGGCGGGCAGCGTGATGACGTTGCCGATGTTCACGCCCACGACGGAGCTGGAGGCGGCAGTGGACGCCGTCGAGGTGAAGGCCGAGGTGTTGCTGGCACCGAAGAAGTTGGTACCGCCCGTGGAGGCGCCAATGCTCGCCACGTCGCCGGTGTTGCTGCCGGCCGACCAGGCCTTCGCGAGCTGCAGCCTGACCACGTTGAACTGGATGACGACGAGGCCGTTGCCGCCGGTGGAGCCGGTCAGCGAAGCGCGCGCGCCGCCCACGCCGACGCCGCCCTGGTAGAGCGTGTTGCCCTGGTTGGCCGGGTTGGAAGCCGCCGAGTAGCTGCCGTCGGCCCCCGCGGTGATCACGCCGCCGGTCACGCCCGTGCCGATGAAGCCCGAGCCGCCGCCGCCCGGTCCGTTGTAGGAACAGCCGACCGAGACGGGGTTGGGCGTGTTGCTGCACTGGGCCATGCCGCCGCCGCCGCCGAACCAGCCGCCACCACCGCCACCGCCGCCCTCGTACTGGAGGGGGGTGCCACCGACCGCCGAGCACCCGGTGCCGCCCTGCAAGGCGCTGCCGTCAGTGCCAGCCGGACAGGTGGCCGCGACGGTCCCCGCACTCGGGGTGCCGCGCGCACCGCCGGCGGCCTGGGTACCGC
>NZ_JBWKYF010000131.1:0-8242 GCF_059423605.1 Variovorax sp. GW460-12-1-14-LB1 | reverse complement strand
TCCAAGTGTGAGCACGATCAGGCGATCCTGCTCATGCTCGTGTCGTCTCGCCAGAGGGCCTTGAGGCCACGCTTACGTTGTTGACGGCTCGACCATTTAGGACGTGACGTCTGTGACGTGTTGAAGCAGAGCGAACGCCACGCGCCATGCACGACCATGGCAGTGAACCGTGGCTGTGCGCTGGTTGATCCGAACGATTTCTCCGACGTGGCGCTTGAGGCTTTGGTCGGTGAAGCTCACGCGCTGGCCGACGAGGAATTCCGGTTTGTGACGGATCTCCTGCGGCGGCCTCAGTGGTGCGGCAGGTGCCGTTGAGGGCGACTGGCCTGCCTGCTGCTCATCGACCGGCACAACTGCCGCGTACAGAACGTTGAAGCGCTGTTTGCTTTGCTCATCGAGCAGAGTGACCTGCCGGTCCTTCATCGCCGCGATGCAAGCCTGACGTAGCTTGCCGGTGCCCCAGTCTCAGTATTGCACCAGTTGGCCCATGTGCAACTGCGAGCGCGCCTTCACAGCCCCTGGCGCACCCCGGTGCAACGCCAGCACTGACTGCTACTCAGCATTTCTGATCGGGCACGAAGCACATGCTCTGTCGACCGACTGCCTCGCAAACGGCGTCGGCGTCGGCTGCATCATTCTTGTTGGTCTTGGCGTAGGGCTTGACGAACTACGGGACCATCAGGCGCACGGTATGCCTGCTGCCAGCAGCTTGCGTGCCCAGTGGTGAGCACTGTCGTAAGCCTCCACACCAAATAGACACGGCGACAGGTTGGCAAAGAATGTCCTCATCTGGTCCCAGCGAGGCTGCCTCATTGCGAGCACCTTGCCATGCTCGTCGATTCCGTGGACCTGAAACACTTTTTTGACAAAGTCGACAACGGTCGCAAGCTCCATGGTGCACGCCCTTGTCCAGTTCAAGTGGTTGATCAACATCTCCACTTGGCACTTCGATGCCGTTACGGGTGGAGGGCGTTCATCCCATTGCTTACATTGCGCTTCGCTCGCTGTGGTCTGCTCGCGGCAGGGACTTGCATCTCTAGGATCGCGCTCATGTTGGGCGCACGATAAAAAAGCCACCAAGCTTTCGCATGGTGGCTTTTAGTTTTTCGATTCGAAGCTGGCTTGCGCCAGCATCAAATTAGAAAGCGTGACGGATACCGAAGTCGTAGCCGGTCGAGGTCTTCGGGGTGAAGACTGCGTTCGGAATGAAAGCCGGGCCGCCAACGGTCAGGGCTGCACCATTCTTGTTGCTCACGCGAGCAACGGTAGCGTACAGAGCCGTGCGCTTCGACAGGTTGTGCACGTAGCCGATAGCCAGCTTGTTGGCCTTCGGGTCAGCGATACGCGGCTGGAACAGCACTTGCGGCTGGTTCAGGTCGTACTTGACCGACGAGTAAGCGGCACGGATCAGGCCAGCACCGACGGGCACGGTCACACCGAGCAGGTAGCCGGTCAGGTCGGTGTCAGGCGTAGCGCCGACGAAGGGGGTGACTTCGTAGTCGACCTTGTTCTTGACGCGCGACACTTCACCGAACAGCTTCACGGGACCGAAGTCGTACGAAGCGCCCAGGTTCAGCGTGTTGACCTTGTTGGTCACGCCAGCGTAGAACTGGTCACCCGAAGTGCTGCTGCCGTAAGCCAGTGCGACGTCCACAGGACCGTTGGCGTAGCCGAAACGGCCACCGACGTAACGGCCGGTGCGCGAGTTGTTCGCGACGTTAGGCGTAGCCAGACCAGGGCTGTACTTGTCCTTTTCGCTGAACGCGTACTGCACTTGGCCGTAGAAACCGCCCAGGTTCGGGGGCAGGAAGTAGCCGATGCTGTTGCTTGCGCGAACGTAGTTGGGGTTGCCACCGAAACCACCTGCACCGCCGGTGGTGTTGAAACCGCTGGCCGTCGAGATCAGGTTGGTGCCCACGCCGACAGTGCCGAACGGATCGAACACGGTGTCGTTCCAGAACGTCGGGGTGTAGTCACGGCCAAGGCGGACTTCACCGAAACCGCCCGACAGGCTCACGGTCGAGCGACGACCGAACGTCGAAACGCCAGTTGCACCGTCATCATTGGTGATCGGGGCTTCGAGCCAGAAGCTGGCGGCCAGGCCACCACCCAGGTCTTCCGTACCACGGAAGCCCAGACGGCTGGAGTTGTACGCCCCATTTGCCAACGCTGTGCGGCTGACCTTGACGCTGCCCTTGTTCAGGTAGAACGGGTTCAGGAAGGTGGCGCCGTTCAGGTCACGCGAGGTGGACGAGTAGCCGCTGATCGACGCGTCGACCACACCAAACAGCGTGACGGACGACTGAGCCGAGGCAACACCGGCAACAGCCAGGGCAGCCAGAGCAACTAGAGATTTTTTCATTGCAAGTTTCTCCAAGGTTAAACATAGGGCTCCGGTGCGAAGGGCTCACCGTGACTGGCACTTAGTGCTCCCACCGGACCCCGGGCCAACCTCCTTTTGGGAAGTTGATGCTATTGCACCAGAGCCGCTGCGGCAGGGCAAAACAATTCATCGGAAATGTTCAAGGGAGAGTAGTTTTGTTGCGCAGGAGCGACACCAGTCGGTGCAAGGGAACATTGCTCGGTCGGAGGATTCCGATTTCACGCGCCTCATCGCAAGGCACCATCAGGCCAACGTGGCTGGTAGAGTCACGGTCGTCGGCACTTCTGGAATCTAAAGGTATTGATGGAAGACCTTGAGTGGTCGGCCCCAATACACTACTAGGCGAAAGTTTGGGTAAGCTCGGCGGAAGAGCAAGTCAGGGAGGCGGGTGCGGGACGACATGCGGCCTCGACCGGCAAACGATCGTGCTGGCCAAAAGCATTGGGGCCTCAATAGGTTCATCAGCTTGGCTGCACCCGAGACCTTACACGGAGTCTAGCTCCATCTATTGGAAGGGGCGCCCCGCCCAAATCAGGGCCACGCAACAGCACTCTTAGCCCCTCTTATTCGACAAATCGTCCAGACTGGCTGATGATCGTCAGCCCGACATAGCCCGACCCACTTCGAAGACGCGGCCCATATTTGATCTGCATCTGATCGGAGTACAACTTGGAATCCATCGTTTCGAGAGCTGTCACCAGACTGCTCCGAGTCACGCTGCGCCCAGCCTGACGTAGGCCATCGACGAGCAGTTTCGCGTTGATGAAAACCTCCAGTCCCAAATAGGAATAGTCAGTCTTCCCGGTCGCAGCGGTGTAAGCCGTCTGGTATTCGCGTACGACGGGGATCGTGGCGCGCCAAGGACTAGGCACCAGTGTTGCGAAGATCACACCATTGATGTGACCTGCAAGGTCTGCGGCGACTTTTGCGTTCGCCTGTGCCGCCAAGTTATAGAACGGAACGCTCACGCCAGACTTGCGCGCCAGTTTAATGAGCGCCACCGTTGACACCGGAGAGGCTAAAAGAATGATTCCCTGCACTCCTGCCGTACCCAGGGAATCAACGATCATCGCCGCATTGTTACCGTCAGGCTCGAGGGCGTACTCGCCCGCTGGCTGGATTCCCTTGTTGGCGAATATGCCTTGGGCGGAAGCCAAGGCGCTCTGACCGAACGAGTCTCGCTGATAGACAACCGCCAGCTTGGTTTGGCCGACGACGGCCATCTGGCCAATCATTCGTGCGATTTCGCTTTCGGTACTCGCCCGCAGGTTGAAGGCAAATTTCCCCGGAGTCGTGCGCATCTTCCCGCCACCAGCAATTCCTGTGATCAAGGGAATCTCGCGTTCTGTGATTATCGGCATCATCGCGCTACAACTGGCTGTACCCCAGCAGTTGAAGATGGCCACCACCGTCTTGTCTTCAGCAAGACTTCGAGCGTTCTCCGCCGCCTTTTGGGGATCGAATGCATCATCCAGCGTCTTAAGCATCATACGGCGGCCATCGATTCCGCCAGCCTTGTTGACCATGTCGAAATAGGCGTGCGCGACAGCCAATCCCTCATGCCCTGCAGCGGCGTTCGGACCAGAAAGCGGCAAGCTAGCACCGACGACGATGTCTGCCGCCCCTTGGGCTTGCACAACCGACGTTGCAACCGCAAGAAATACGTACGAAAGAACACGTTTCATATTCGAGGCGACTTTGAAAGGGGATAACGCGCGCCGCGGAAAGTCGCTACGGAAGACATTCCTGATGCCGTCGCGCTATGGAGGCTAGAGCTCCGTCGAATCATTTTGAAACATCGAGCCGTCTGAAAGATCAGGGTTTTCGCCGACCCACTACCACTTCGCATAACCAGCTTGCACGGCAGGAAGGCGTTGCTGCCAGCGTCCAGTTGCAGAGGCACAAGTTCGATCGTCGAAGGCAATAGCTGCGATCCCTGCCGAAACGGCCGAGTTATTGATCTTTAATGGGTTGCCGCCGGAGCCGAAGTTAGCAAGCTGCGGCGCGAGCGCGGGAAGAAGCCGCTCGAGAGCGAAACTCTCACGAAACCATTGGAGTATGCCGCCAAAAAGAAATAAGAGCCCGCTCTCTCTTGCGGAACAGGGACGATCAGTTAAGGCTACTTCTAGGCTTTGGGACTGGCGCACTCGAACGTTCATTGCTGCAGGCTCGCACTGAGAGTAAGCAAAGCCAGCATGTGAGATGAAGTTGTCGCGAACGGCGCCATGCTGATCGATGGGATCAAGGCGCAGTTGGCCAGAGCTTCGTTCCGCGCGCGGCAGTGCAGCAAGTCTTCGATTCGGGTTTATCTGAATCCGGATTGCCGCATAAACTGTATACAGTTTCGCGTACACAACTGGTGTGCGCGACGGCTCTGCGACGCGCATCACTGCTCCCGTTCCCCTCGCCGCGCCAGGAGACAACGATGACGGCAGATTCCCTTTCCAGCAATGTTCATCCCGTGGACCAGCGCCTGCCTTCGGGCAAGCTCGCGGCCCTCGGCCTGCAGCACGTGCTCGTGATGTATGCGGGCGCCGTCGCGGTGCCGCTCATCGTGGGCCGTGCGCTCAAGCTCTCGCCCGACGAGGTCGCGCTGCTGATCTCGGCCGACCTGTTCTGCTGCGGCATCGCCACGCTGATCCAGGCGCTGGGCGCCACGCAGTGGTTCGGCATCAAGCTGCCCGTGATGATGGGCGTGACCTTCGCCTCGGTGGCGCCCATGGTCGCCATCGCCAACGCCAACCCCGGACAGAACGGAGCGCAGCTGCTGTTCGGCGCCATCATCGGCGCGGGGGTGATATCGATACTGATCGCACCCTTGGTGAGCCGCATGCTGCGGTTCTTCCCGCCGGTGGTGACGGGCACGATCATCGCGGTCATCGGCATCAGCCTGATGCGCGTGGGCATCAACTGGATCTTCGGCAACCCCGTGGGCCCCACGGCGCCCGCGCTGGTCGACCCGGTGTACGCCAAGTGGCTGGCCGAGGTCACCTCGCCGGGCAGCTCGATCCCTGCGGTGCCCAAGGGCTTCGCCATCATGCCCACCGTGCCCAACCCCAAATACGCGGACCTCTCGGGCTTCGGCGTGGCCGCGCTGGTGCTGGTGTCGATCCTGCTCATCGTGAAGTACGCCAAGGGCTTCATCGCCAACATCTCGGTGCTGCTGGGCATCGTGATCGGCGCGGTGGTGGCCTCGCTCACCGGCCTCATGACCTACGAGAAGGTCGGCAAGGCCGCGTGGGTCGACATCGTGCTGCCCTTCCACTTCGGCATGCCGCTGTTCGACCCCATCCTGATCCTCACGATGACGCTCATCATGATCGTCGTGATGATCGAATCGACTGGCATGTTCCTCGCGCTGGGCGAGATGACCGACCGCAAGATCAGCCAGCAAGACCTGGCCAAGGGCCTGCGCACCGACGGCCTGGGCACGCTCATCGGCGGCATCTTCAACACCTTCCCGTACACCAGCTTCTCGCAGAACGTGGGCCTGGTGGCCGTCACCGGCATCAAGAGCCGTTATGTCTGCGTGGCCGGCGGCGTGATCCTGATCGTGCTGGGCCTGCTGCCGAAGATGGCCGCGCTGGTCGAGTCGCTGCCCACCGTGGTGCTCGGCGGCGCGGGCCTCGTGATGTTCGGCATGGTGGCCGCCACCGGCATCCGCATCCTGTCGGGCGTGGACTTCAAGACCAACCGCCACAACGCCATGATCGTCGCCGTATCGATCGGCGTCGGCATGATTCCGCTCATCGCCCCCAACTTCAAGCAGTGGATGCCGCATTCGATCCACTCGCTGATCGAGTCGGGCATCCTGCTGGCGTCGATCACCGCCGTGCTGCTGAACCTGTTCCTCAACGGTGCGAAGCACGACGAGGAAGCCGTGATCGCGGCGGCCAAGCACGCCGACGCGCACTAAGTCAGTCTTCACGTACGTCGGTTGGCCACTGACTGACTGCCGGCCCCTCTGCGTCACAAGAAAAGTCGTGCACTTGCTCTTCCGCAGCAAGGACGCTGCTTGAGCCACACGATCAGCGGGTAGCTCAGGCGCTCGCGTTCGGAGGCAGTCGATCGCGGGCTGTGCATGCGCCACCGCGCAAGCCTGACGGCCCACAAAGACAAGTTTCCGGGCCAGCGTTCAGAAGACCCGCGGCAGCATGTTGCGACGCATGAGCGTTGTAGATGGGCTTGATCGCCATGCTTTGCGAAGAGCCGCCCTCGCACCGAGTCAATCGACTCGAATTGGGAGGTCTAATCAAGAGCACGCTTCGTGCATGAATGGCTGCCCCCTCCAAAGGAGCACGAGCGATGAGCCAGATCAATTTTGCGGATGCGGGGCAAGCGGGCAAAAGGAAGAAGACGAGGTGCGAAATCTTCCTTGGCGAGATGGAACTGGTGGTGCCGTGGAAGGCACTACTCAAGATCATCGAACCCCGCCAGGCCGCCAGCCTTACCCGCTGCAAGCCATACTGCGCGTGCACCTGATGCAGAACTGGTTCGCACTGAGCAACCCGGCGATGGAAGAGGCCCTGCATACGATCGCCTCGCTGCGCGCGTTCGCCGGACTCGGTCTGGAGACGATCCCAGAAACGACGACCATCTTGAACTGCCGCCACCTGCTGGAGGCCAACGATCTGGCCGAGGGCATCCTCAAGCAAGTCAACGCCCACCTGGCCAGGAAGGGGCGGCCGGTGAAGCACGGCTCCATCGTGGACGCAACTATCGTCGCCACCCCGAGCTCCACCTAGTTGTGAAGTGTCAAGAGGTTCTTGCGAGACATCGAGAGACGCGAGACAGGGGCCACGCGGTTGATGCCGTGGTGCGACCGGTGCCAGTTGTAGAAGTGATTCCACTGAGGCAAGGCTGCACGGCGCTGGCCTGAGTTCGCGTAGGCGTCCCCGTAGGCCCACTCGCGCAGCGCGGACTGGATGAAGCGTTCGGCATTGCCATTGGTCTGCGGGCGATACGCCCTGGTGAATTTCTGGCCGATGCCCAGCTCCAGGCATACCTCAGCGAACAGCCCCGAGCGGAACGACATGCCGTTGTCGGTCAACACTCGCTCGATCGTGACGCCCATGCTCGCGAAGTAGCCCACGGCAGCCCGCAGGAACGCCTGGGCGCTGAGCTTGGTCTCATCGGGGTACACCCGCGTGAAGGCCAGGCGGCTATGGTCGTCCACAGCCACGAAGACGAAGTCCCAGCCGACGTTTCGGGCACGCTGCGTCCGGTCGCCGGAGATGCGGTGGCCGACCTTGTCGAAGCGCCCCAGCTTTTTGATGTCGATGTGCAGAAGTTCGCCAGGGTTGTCGCGCTCGTAGCGTTGCACCGGCTCGTCCGGGCGCAGATCGCTCAGTCGAGACAGCCCGGCACGACGCAGCACGCGGCTGACGGTCGCCCTGGACACGCCCATGTACGAGGCGATGCGCGCCTGCAGATAGAGCTTGCGGCGCAGCTCCACGATGGCCAGGGCCACATGACGCTCGATGGCGCGGGGTGACTTCTCGAGGCGAGAGGACTTGTCTAGTAGACCTGCCGCGCCATCAGCCAGGTATCGGGCCAGCCACTTGCGGGCGGTGACAGCACTGACACCGTGCGAAGCAGCCGCATCTGGTGCGCTGGCACCACGCTCAGTGATGGCTTGAACCATCTCCAGGCGGCGCAGGTACGTCAATCGGGCATTCTTATGGGTGTTCATCCGGTTCGGCGTTTTGAGTGGATTGGGGGTTTGGCGATTTCCAGTCTCTCAAAACTTCTCCGGGTGAACACCCGAAACAACCTATTGGGCTGGGCTGCTGCCGGTTTCAAAGACACCTTGTTAAGGTGTGAAATGAAACCGGAGGTGGTTCATGGGAACGAGAAGGC
>NZ_JBWKYF010000130.1:0-8683 GCF_059423605.1 Variovorax sp. GW460-12-1-14-LB1 | reverse complement strand
GTGGGGGTCATGGGCGCCTATTTTGCGGCCGGGGGACAATGCGTGCCTCGCGCATCCACCACCCACTTCGCTCCCGGGAGCCGCCTGTTTTGGACACTCTTCGCACCGATCTCTCCCGCTTCGACGCCGCCATCGTCGACCTCGACGGCACCATGGTCGACACGCTCGGCGACTTTGCCGAGGCCCTGAACCGCATGCTGCGCGACCTCGAGCTGCCGCCGGTGGCACCCGCCGCCATCGAGCGCATGGTGGGCAAGGGGTCGGAGCACCTGATCCTGTCGGCGCTGGCGCACGTGGGTGCACCGGCCCCGGCGGCGCTGTTCGATCGCGCGTGGGAGCGCTACCAGCACCACTACCTGGAGATCAACGGCCGGTATTCGGCCGCCTACCCTGGCGTGGTCGAGGGCCTGAAGGCGCTGCGCGCGCGCGGGCTGCGGCTGGCCTGCCTCACGAACAAGCCGACCTCCTTCGCCAAGCCGCTGCTGGCCGCGAAGGGGCTCGACGGCTTCTTCGAGCAGGTGTTCGGCGGCGATGCCTTCGAGCGCAAGAAGCCCGATCCGCTGCCGTTGCTGAAAACCTGCGAGGCGCTGGGCACGGTGCCTGCGCGCACGTTGATGGTCGGCGACTCGAGCAACGACGCGCGTGCCGCGCGCGCCGCCGGCTGCCCCGTGGTGCTCGTGACCTACGGCTACAACCACGGCGAGCCGGTGCGCGGCGTGGATGCGGACGGGTTCGTGGAATCGCTGGCCGACCTCGCGGCGGCCTGAGGGGCCTGCGCCGGCTTACTGCTTACCGAGCAGCGCGTCCTTCAGCTTCCAGTCGGCCGGGTTCGGGCCGAGCCAGATGCGCATCAGTGCATTGAAGAACGCCACTTCCTTCACCGGGTCGGGTTGCGGCACGCCGCGCACCGTGATCAGCGTGCCCGTGCCGGGCACCCAGTCGATGGTGAAGGTGTCGCCGGCCTTGAGCTGCTTCTGGTCCGCGAACATCTGGCCCATGCGCAGCAGGCCGGGGATCAGGTTGACCATTTCGCTCTTGGGCGAGTTGTCTTCCACGCCCTTCACGAAGAGCTTGCCGAGCTCGTTGGCGTCGATGTCGCGCAGCATCGTGATCGCCACGCGCTTGGGCCCCGGCACGGCCAGCGCCTCTTCGGTGGTCGAGGCCTTCTTGCCCAGGTACAGGCCGGCCGTGTAGACCTTGATGATGGTCTTGTAGCGGATGCCCGCGCCATTGAGCACCAGCGGGGCGCCGCGCAGGTCCATCTGGTCGTCGAGCTTGACGCCCGCCACCTCGACCTGCGCCGCGAAGGCACTGCCGCAGAGCGCGGCCGAGAGGACAGCGAGCGCCGCGAGGCGGGAGAACACGGCCGGGAGCAGGGGTGCGAGCAAGTGAGTCTCCTTGAATTTGCGAACGGTCGTGCGAATGTATCTTTTCGTTTTATCCGAGAGGCTTCGGGGGAACCCTGAAGCCTGCGGTTGCACAAGGCCTGGTTTTCGTGGGCTAAACTCGGCGCTCCATGTTCGTTCATCACATCATTCAAACAGGTGAAGGCAGCCGGGGAGCCTGGCCCTGGCGTCGCCATACATCGCTGACTGTTTGATTGCGCGGCGCACGCCGTGCGCCCGCGGTTCCGAGCCGGCACGCATGCCGGCACCGGGCCACTCTCGTGAATGACCTTGCCACCGGCCAAAGGAGCGTCGGCAGGCAACTGGAGAACGATCCGTGATCACCGAACTTGAATTCAAGAGCCTCAGCGCCCAGGGCTACAACCGCATCCCGCTGATGGCCGAGGCCTTTGCCGACCTCGAAACCCCGCTTTCCCTCTATCTGAAACTCGCCCATTCGCAGGGCGGCGGCAAGCACAGCTTCCTGCTCGAATCGGTGGTGGGCGGCGAGCGCTTCGGGCGCTACAGCTTCATCGGCCTGCCGGCGCGCACCTTGTTGCGTGCCTCGGGCTTCGGCGACGAGGCGGTCACCGAAGTCGTGACCGACGGCCAGGTCGTCGAGACCGCCAGGGGCAATCCGCTGGACTTCGTGGCCGACTACCAGAAGCGCTTCAAGGTCGCGCTGCGGCCCGGCCTGCCGCGCTTCTGTGGCGGCCTGGCCGGCTACTTCGGCTACGACACCGTGCGCCACATCGAGCGCAAGCTCGAAAAAAGCTGCCCGCCCGACGCGCTGGGCTGCCCCGACATCCTGCTGCTGCAGTGCGAAGAACTCGCGGTCATCGACAACCTGTCGGGCAAGCTCTACCTCATCGTCTACGCCGACCCGAAGCAGCCCGAGGCCTACGCCGTGGGCAAGCGCCGCCTGCGCGAGCTGAAGGACAAGCTCAAGTACTCGGTGAGCGCGCCCGTCGTGAAGCCCACGCAGGCGCATCCGCCCGAGCGCAGCTTCGCCAAGGCCGACTACCTCGCGGCCGTGGAGCGTGCCAAGGAGATGATCGCCGCCGGCGACTTCATGCAGGTGCAGGTGGGCCAGCGCATCAGCAAGCGCTACACCGAGTCGCCGCTGTCGCTGTACCGCGCGCTGCGTTCGCTGAACCCGTCGCCCTACATGTACTACTACAACCTGGGCGACTTCCACGTGGTGGGCGCCTCGCCCGAGATCCTGGTGCGCCAGGAGAACACGGGTGACGGCGAGCAGAAGATCACCATCCGCCCGCTGGCCGGCACGCGCCCGCGCGGCGCGTCGCTCGAGCTCGACAAGGCGGCCGAGGTGGAACTCATCAACGACCCGAAGGAGCGCGCCGAGCACGTGATGCTGATCGACCTCGCGCGCAACGACATCGGCCGCATCGCCAAGACCGGCACCGTGAAGGTGACCGAGGCCTTCGCGGTGGAGCGCTACAGCCACGTGATGCACATCGTGAGCAACGTCGAGGGCACGCTGAAGGACGGCATGACCGCCATCGACGTGCTCAAGGCCACGTTCCCCGCCGGCACGCTGACCGGCGCGCCCAAGGTGCATGCGATGGAACTCATCGACCAGCTCGAGCCCACCAAGCGTGGCCTGTACGGCGGCGCCTGCGGCTACATCAGCTACGCGGGCGACATGGATGTGGCCATCGCGATCCGCACCGGCATCGTGAAGGACCAGATGCTGCACGTGCAGGCCGCGGCCGGCGTGGTCGCCGACTCGGTGCCCGAGCTGGAGTGGAAGGAAACAGAAGCCAAGGCGCGCGCACTGCTGCGTGCCGCCGAACTGGTCGAGGAAGGCCTGGAATGAGCGCAGCGCCGGGCCGCCCCAAGCAAGCTCGCACCGCAGTGCGCAGCACGGAGGTAATACGATGAATTCCGCACCGGACATCCAGAACGACTTCTCGCACGAGATCATCGGCGCCGCCGTCGAGGTGCAGCGCGTGCTCGGCACGGGGCTCGACGAAGGGGCCTATGCCGCAGCGCTGGCCATCGAACTCGCCGAGCGCGAGATCGGCTTCACGCGCGACGTGGCGCTGTCGGCCAGCTACAAGGGCCGGTCGCTCGGCGAGGTGTACCGCGCGGGCTTCGTGATCGAGCAGTCGGTCATCGTCGAACTCAAGGCGGTCGATGTGCTGACCGACCTGCACCGTGCGCAGGTGCTCGCCGCATTGCGCCTCTCGGGCCTCAAGCTGGGCCTTCTCATCAACTTCAACGTGTTCCCCGTCGTGAAGGGCGTGCACCGGATTGTGAGCAAGCCATGAAACTGCTGATGATCGACAACTACGATTCGTTCACCTACAACATCGTCCAGTACTTCGGCGAGCTGGGAGCGGACGTGCAGGTGCATCGCAACGACGAGATCACCGTCGAGCAGATTGGCGCGCTGATCGCTTCGGGCGTGACGCGGCTGGTGGTGTCGCCGGGTCCGTGTTCGCCGGCCGAGGCGGGCGTGTCGGTGGCGGCCATCGAGGCCTTCGCGGGCAAGCTACCCATCCTGGGCGTGTGCCTGGGCCACCAGGCCATCGGCGCGGCCTTCGGCGGCAAGATCGTGCGTGCGCAGCAGCTCATGCACGGCAAGACCAGCGAGATCACGACCACGCAAGAGGGCGTGTTCGCGGGGCTGCCGCAGAAGTTCATCGTCAACCGCTACCACTCGCTCTCGATCGAGCGCGAGAGCTGCCCGAAAGAGCTGGCTGTCACCGCCTGGACCGACGACGGCGAGATCATGGGTGTGCGGCACACCGGCTTTGCGCACGACGTGCGCATCGAAGGCGTGCAGTTCCATCCTGAATCGATCCTCACCGAGCACGGCCACGCCATGCTTAAAAACTTCCTGGACTGACCCACCATGACCGAACGCACTCCCATCGTCGACCTGCGCAGCGACACCGTCACGCAGCCCACGCCTGCGATGCGCGAGGCCATGGCGGCTGCGCCGCTGGGCGACGACGTCTTCGGCACCGACCCGAGCGTCAATGCGCTGCAGGAGAAGATCGCCGCGCTGCTGGGCTTCGAGGCGGCGCTGTTCGTGCCCACCGGCACGCAGAGCAACCTGTGCGCGATCCTGTCGCACTGCGGCCGCGGCGACGAGTACATCGTCGGCCAGCAGGCGCACGCCTACCGCTGGGAAGGCGGCGGCGCCGCGGTGTTCGGCAGCGTGCAGCCGCAGCCGCTGGACCACGCCCCCGACGGCACGCTGCCGCTCGCGCAGATCGAGGCGGCCATCAAGCCCGACGACGCGCACTTCGCGCGCACGAAGCTGCTGGCGCTGGAAAACACGCTGGGCGGCAAGCTGCTGCCCTTCGACTACGTGCAGGCCGCGACCGACCTGGCGAAAAGCAAGGGGCTGCAGCGGCACCTCGATGGCGCGCGGCTTTTCAATGCCGCCACCGCACAGGCTGCGCTGAACAAGCGAACCGACATCCGCGCCGAAGCCCGCCGTATCGCGCAGTGCTTCGACAGCGTGTCGGTGTGCTTCAGCAAGGGCCTGGGCGCACCCATCGGCTCGACGTTGGTCGGTTCGCGCGAGTTCATCGCGCGCGCCCACCGCATCCGCAAGATGGCGGGCGGCGGCATGCGGCAGGCTGGCCTGCTGGCGGCCGCGGCCTCGCATGCGCTCGACCACCACATCGACCGCCTGGCCGACGACCATGCGCTGGCGCAGCGCCTTGCACAGGGGCTCGAGGGCATCGAAGGCCTGAAGGTCGAGGCGCCGCACACGAACATCGTGTTCGTCGATCTCACGGGGGCAGCGCAGGCGCGTTCTGCGGCGCTGCTCGCCAGCCTCAATGAGCAGGGCATCCTCGCGACCGGGCTGTACCGCCTGCGCTTCGTGACGCACCTGGATGTCGATGCCGCGGGCGTCGACCGCGCTGTCGCGGCGATCCGCGGCTTCTTCAAGGCTTGAGAAGGTGTGAACGAACCCGCCATGTCCGCTCATCCCGCCCAGACACGCCCCCTCTGCGTTGCAAATGCTCGCCATAGCCCGAGCTATGGCTGCGCTTTGCGCCTTGATGGGGCGCGCCTGGGCGGGCTGCTCGGCCACGCCGGATTCATTCACACCTTCTGAAGCCTGGCTACACGCACACACCGAGGAGACCCTTCATGATCACCCCCCAGGAAGCGCTGCAGCGCACCATCGAACACCGAGAAGTCTTCCACGACGAGATGCTGCACATCGTGCGGCTCATCATGAGCGGCGAGTGTTCGCCCGTGATGATGGCCGCGTTGATCACCGGCCTGCGCGTGAAGAAGGAAACCATCGGCGAGATCACCGCCGCCGCGCAGGTGATGCGCGAGGTGTCGACCAAGGTGCCCGTGGCCGACACCACGAACCTCGTGGACATCGTGGGCACCGGCGGCGACGGCTCGCACACCTTCAACATCTCGACCTGCTCGATGTTCGTCGCGGCCGCGGCCGGCGCCAAGGTGAGCAAGCACGGCGGGCGCAGCGTGTCGAGCAAGTCGGGCAGTGCCGACGTGCTGGAGTCGCTGGGCGTCAACATAAACCTCAAGCCCGAACAGATCGCGCAGTGCATCGCGCAGGTCGGCATCGGCTTCATGTTCGCGCCGAACCACCACCCCGCGATGAAGAACGTCGCGCCGGTGCGCAAGGAGCTCGGCATCAAGACGATCTTCAACATCCTCGGCCCGCTGACCAACCCGGCCGGCGCACCGAACATCCTGATGGGCGTGTTTCACCCCGACCTCGTGGGTATCCAGGTGCGTGCGCTGCAACGCCTCGGCGCCGAGCATGCGCTGGTGGTCTACGGCCGCGACGGCATGGACGAGATCTCACTGGGCGCTGCCACCATGATCGGCGAGCTCAAGGACGGCGAGATCCGCGAGTACGAACTGCACCCCGAAGACTTCGGCTTCCAGATGGCGAGCAACCGTTCGCTGCGCGTCGAGACGCCCGAGCAGTCAAAGGCCATGCTGATCGGCGTGCTGGACAACCAGGCCGGCCCGGCGCTGGACATCGTGCTCCTCAACGCGGGCGCGGCGCTGTACGCGGCCAACGTGGTCGACTCGGTGCCGGCGGGCGTGGAGCGCTCGCGCCAGGCCATCGCGTCCGGTGCGGCCAGGGCCAAGCTCGATGAGCTGGTCGCGGCCTCCACCTCCTTCTGAGAATCAGGCCGTCGTGCCACCGAAAGCAGAGCAAGCCATGTCAGACATTCTCGACAAGATCGTCGCCGTCAAACGCCAGGAAGTCGCTGCCGCGCTGAAGCGTGCCCCGCTCGAAGCCGTGCGCTTCGACGCCGAAAGCCGCGTGCTCACGCGCGATTTCGAGGCCGCCTTGCGCGCCAAGATCGCGGCCGGCCAGGCGGCGGTGATCGCCGAGGTCAAGAAGGCCAGCCCGAGCAAGGGCGTGCTGCGCGAAGACTTCATTCCGGCCGACATCGCACAAAGCTATGCTGAGGGCGACGGCGTGGTGAGCGCGGCCTGCCTCTCGGTGCTGACCGACAAGCAGTTCTTCCAGGGCGGCGTCGACTACCTCAAGCAGGCGCGCGCCTCGTGCGACCTGCCCGTGCTGCGCAAGGATTTCATCGTCGACGCCTACCAGGTGTACGAGTCGCGCGCGATGGGCGCCGACGCGATCCTGCTGATCGCCGCCTGCCTCGACGACGCGCAGATGAAGGACTACGAAGCCATCGCGCGCGGGCTGGGCATGGCGGTGCTGGTCGAGGTGCACGACGCGGCCGAGCTCGATCGCGCACTGAAGCTCAAGACGCCGCTCATCGGCGTCAACAACCGCAATCTGCGCAACTTCGAGGTGTCGATCCAGGCGACCATCGATCTGCTGCCCAGGCTGCCGGCGGACCGCCTGCCGGTGACCGAATCGGGCATCGCCACGCGCGAGGATGTCGCCACGCTGCGCGCCGCGGGCGTCAACGCCTTCCTCGTCGGCGAAGCCTTCATGCGCGCCAAGGAACCCGGCGAGGCACTCGCCGCATTGTTCAAATGACGCGGCCGGACCAGCTGTCGAGCAGCGATCCTGCCGACTGGCCGGTGGCGCCGGGCTGGCAGCCGCTGGTCGACGAATTCTTCGCCAGCGCGGTCGGCCAGAAGCTGGAGGGTTTCCTGCGCGAGCGCCTCGACGCCGGGGCGGTGATCTTTCCGCCGCAGCCGCTGCGGGCGCTGGAGCTCACGCCGCCGGAAGACGTGCGGGTGGTGATCCTGGGCCAGGACCCATACCACGGGCGCGGGCAGGCCGAGGGGCTGGCCTTCTCGGTGGCATCGGGCGTGGCCCTGCCGCCGTCGCTGCGCAACATCTTCAAGGAACTCCAGCGCGATCTGGGCACGCCGCCGCCGGCGTTTCCGAACCCGGGCGGCAGTCTCGTGAAATGGGCGACGCACGGCGTGCTGCTGCTCAACACCTGTCTGACGGTCGAAGAAGCTCAGCCGGCCAGCCACGCAGGCCGCGGCTGGGAAGTGCTGACCGACGCCGTGATTCGCCATGTGGCGCAGGGCGAACGACCTGTTGTTTTTATGCTATGGGGCTCGCACGCGCAAAGTAAGCGTGCGTTGATCGATGTTGGGCGCCATAAGGTGCTGATGTCGAATCATCCCTCGCCGCTTTCTGCGCTTCGGCCGCCGGTCCCGTTCATCGGCTGCGGTCATTTTGGCCAAGCCCGTGCATGGCGTGAGGCGCAGCAGTCGGGAGGCTCCGAACTTCGCTCATAATCAGAGGCTTCACACCTCGAGCAGGTTTCCACGCTTCATCTTTTGCTGGGAATCCTGTGTAGTCACAAAATCGTGCTATATTTCGAGGTTCGCCGGAGAGGTGGCCGAGTGGTTAATGGCAGCAGACTGTAAATCTGCCCTCTTACGAGTACGCTGGTTCGAATCCAGCCCTCTCCACCAGCGATGAATTTGGTTTCTAAGAGCGATTGGATCTAGCGCTTTGGGTGCCTTGAAGTGCCCCCGATGCGGGAGTAGTTCAATGGTAGAACCCCAGCCTTCCAAGCTGATGACGCGGGTTCGATTCCCGTCTCCCGCTCCAGAGACCCGGTTCGGCGCCGGAAGCGATTTGGTTAGAACAAAAGCCCTTTTGGCTCAGTGGTAGAGCACTCCCTTGGTAAGGGAGAGGTCGCGGGTCCGATTCCCGCAAAGGGCACCAGTTTTCTGGGGTTGCAACGACAGGCTTGCGACCCATCTGCATGCGTTGAAATCGTTTTTTTCGGAGTCGAAAAATGGCAAAAGGTAAATTCACCCGCACCAAGCCGCACGTGAACGTGGGCACGATCGGTCACGTTGACCACGGC
>NZ_JBWKYF010000129.1:0-8910 GCF_059423605.1 Variovorax sp. GW460-12-1-14-LB1 | reverse complement strand
GATCACCACCAGCGCGGCGAACAGGTAGTCGGTGCGCGCGTTGGCATTGGCCTCGAGGATGAGGTGGCCGAGCCCGCGCTCGGAGCCGACGAACTCGCCCACGATCGCGCCGATCACGGCCAGCGGCATGGCCGAGCGCAGCCCGTCCATGATCGACGGCAGCGCCGAAGGCACGTAGAGGCGGCGGAAGGTGGTCCACGACGAAGCGCGGATGGCGCGAAAGTGCTCCACCAGGTGCGCCGGCGTCCCTGCCAGCCCGCCCATGGTGGCGATCACCACCGGGAAGAAGGCGAAGAGAAAGGCCATCAGCACCTTCGAGGTGTCGCCGTAGCCGAACCAGATCACCATAAGCGGTGCCAGCGCGATCTTGGGCAGGCCCTGGAACACCACGATGAGCGGGTACAGCGCGCGCCGCACCACCGGGATGGCGTGGATCGCGAGCCCGAGCAGCACGCCGCCGACGGCCGCCAGCGCGAAGCCGGCCAGCACCTCCTGCGTCGTGACCCACGACTGCACGAGCAGTGCCATGCGGTTGGTCCACAGGCTGTCGAGCACCTGCGACAGCGGCGGCAGCAGGTAGCGCTTGATGCCGAACACGTCGACCGACTTTTCCCACAGCAGGCCCAGTGCGAGGAACAGCAGGGCGGGGTCGGTGAAGCGGCGCCACGATTCGGCGCGCGAAGAAGGGGCGGGGTGCATGTGTCTTGTCTCCGGGTCTTTTTATGTGTCGTGTCTTGTCGTGCGGCGCGTTCAGCGCTTGGGGTCGTCGCTGTCTTCGTCCCGGGCCGTGCGCGGCCCCCACTCGGGCGGCGGCACCACGAACCGGTCGAAGTGCCACTGGTCGAAGGCCGCGAGGTCGTTCTTCCAGACGCGGGGCGTGTAGGGTTGCGCGGGCGTGATCTGCACCATCTCCGCATAGAACTCGCAGTAGTTGCCGTCGGGGTCCTTGAACACGAGGAACAGGTTCTCGCCGGGCCCGTGCTTGCCGATGCCGCGCACGATGTCGATGCCCTGCGCCTGCAGGTAGCGCGCGGCGTCCTCGATCTCGGCCAGCGAGCCGAGCTGGTAGGCGAAGTGCTCCAGCCCGGGCCGTCCCGGCACGTAGGTGGCAGCATGCTGCGGGTCGCCGGGCGCAATCTGCGCCAGCGCCAGGTCGTGGTGGTCGTTCCCGCAGCGCAGGAAGGCCATCTGGTCCTCGATGTGGTCGGACACTTCCAGCCCGACGATCTCGGTGTAGAAGCGCACGGAGGCCTTCAGGTCGCGCACGTTGAGCACGACGTGCCCGAGGCGCTGGGGACGGGGGCGTTGAACCATCGGTATTGCTCCCGCGCTCATGGTGCGAGCAGGTCGTTGCTGTACGCGTCCTGCGGCTTCACCTTGCCGCCGAGGCCGAAGGCCTTGTCGACGAACTGCACGGTGGCGCGCATGCGGTCATCGCGCAGGTGGCCCAGCCCCTTGGCCTTGGCTGCCGGGTCGACCAGCAGGTCGTTCATGTCCTTGATCTGCGCCAGCGCCACGGCACGGTCGGTGGTGGGAAACATCTTCACCATGAGATCGGCTGCCTGCTCGGGGTTGGCCATGGCGAATTCGTAGCCGCGGTACGAGGCGCGCAGGAACTTCTTCACCACCTCGGGGCGCTTCCTGATCAGGTCTTCGCTGGCCGCGAAGCCGCTGCCGTAGGCGTCCAGTCCGAAGTCGCTGTACTCGATCCAGCCGAGCGTCACGCCCGCGGCGTTGGCCTGCTTTTGGGTGACGGCGCGGTTGCTCCCGCGCCAGCATTCGGCCAGGTCGACCTTGCCTTCGATCAGCGAGGCGTCGACCACGGCGGGGTCCATGCGCAGCAGGCGGATGCTGTCCTTGGGCTGGCGGTTCAGCTCCAGCCAGGCGGGCACGACGTTGTGCACCGGCGAGGCCGAGCCGCCGCCCAGGCGCAGGCCCTTCATGTCGGCCGGCGTCTTGGGCTGGTGGCGCTTGGTGTCGAAACAGATGCCGGCGGGCCAGCGTGTGTTGATGGCGCCGATCATGCGGATCTTGCCGCCGTTGGCGCGGTTGAGCACGAGGCTGATCGGGTCGACGTAGCCGAACTCGAACTGCCCCTGGTCCAGCTCGTTGGCGGTGCGGTTGCCGCCGTAGCCGCGCACGATGGCGGTGTCCAGGCCCAGCTCGCGGAAGTAGCCCTGCGCCTGCGCGACGATCACGCCCACCGAGCTGCCCTGCGGCAGCCAGGCCATGTTGTAGGTGACCTTCTCCTGGGCGAACGCGGGGGGCGCGCCGGCCAGCAGCGCGCTGAAGGCGAGGCCGGTCAGTGCGCGCGCGATCGCGGCGAATCCTCTGCGGGTGGGTTGCATGTCGTTGTCTCCATACCTTGTTGTGATGCGAAAGAACGGGGCCGTGGCCCCGCCGTGGCGGCGCTCAGACGCGCTCTGCCTGCACTTGATTGGAAAGCCGTCCGATGCCCTCGATGCTCGCCACCAGCCGGTCGCCCGGCTTCAGGTAGATACCCCGACCCATGCCCACGCCGGTGGGCGTGCCGGTGGCGATCACGTCGCCGGGTTCGAGCGTGACGATGGTCGACAGGTAGGCGATCTGCTCGCGCACCGTCCAGATCATGTTGGCCGTGCTGTCCTGCTGCATGGGCTCGTCGTTCACGTCCAGGCGCATCTGCACGGCCTGCGGGTCGGGGATCTGCCAGGCGGGCACCAGCCACGGGCCGATGGGCGCGAAGGTGTCGTGGCACTTGCCCTGGAACCAGTCGTGCTTGAACGGGTAGTCGCCGCGGATGTTGAGGTCACGCGCCGAGATGTCGTTGACGATCGTGTAGCAGGCCACGGCGTCGAGTGCGTCCTCGACCGACACGCGGCGGCAGCGCTTGCCGATCACGGCGGCGAGTTCGACCTCCCAGTCGAGCTTGCTGGTTTCGGGCGGCATCTGGATCGTCTCGCCGTTGCCGATCACCGTGTTCGAGAGCTTCAGGAACATGTACGGCTTGCTCTGCGACTTGGCCGCCAGCACGGTGCCCATTTCGTTGGCGTGCGAGGCGTAGTTCGAGGCGGCGCAGAAGATGCGGCTCGGCACGAAGGGCGCAGCCACGGCCGCGGCGCCGTCGGCCACCGGCCGGATCGCGCCCGAGGCGGCCAGCGCGGCGGCGATGGGCGTGGCGTCGCGCAGCCAGGCCTGGGCGTTCGCCCAGTCGCCGAGCATGGCTTCGACGCCTTGCGTGACCCAGGTTTCGGGCAGCGGCGGCAGGCCGGCCGCGCGGGCCGCCTCCAGGTCGTACAGCTGGCTGTCGATCACCAGGGCGGGGGCAAGCCCGCCGGCGCGGCGGTAAGTGGCGAGCGCGATCCAAGACATTCGATTGACTCCTCTTTTGTAGGTGGGTTGGAATCCGCGACGGGTGTTTTGCATTCAGTGTCTGCGAATTGTGTGCAATTTTATGTTTTGGTGTTCAAGAACGTCAAGGGTTTGTCGCGGCATGCCTGAAACGGGCGTGCGGACGCATGCCGCGGCCGGCCTGCGCCGGGAGCGGCGGGCCGGGGCGGGCAGCGGAAACGGGAGGGAGAGGGCGCGGCAGCCGCGTCAGGCGGCGGCGTTGGAAGACGGGGTGCGGGAGGCGCTGCCGTCGAAGTGCTGCAGCACGTTCATCGCCGAGTTGGCCGCATGGCTGTGCATGGCGGCGGCGGCGGCGTCACCGTCGTGCGCCAGCAGGGCGGCAACGAGGGCTTCGTGCTCAACATGGGAATGCTGCAGGCGGTTTTCCGTCGTGAAGAAGCCTTGCGAGCGGAAGGGGGCAAGGCGCTGCCGCAGGCTCAGTGCGAGGTCCTGCAGCGTCTTGTTGCGGGCGCCGGCGTAGATCAGCGCGTGGAATTCCTCGTTCAGCGCGGCGTAGGCCTTGGCGTCGCCCTCGGCGGCTGCGCGCCCGGCTTGCTGATGAACGAACTCGATGCGCTTGCGCTCCGACGGCGCGGCGCGCAGCGCACACAGCTTGGCGCACAGGGCTTCCAGTTCGCCGGAGGCTTCGAACAGGCCGTCGAGGTCGGCGGGCGCCATCGTCGCCACCGAGAAGCCGCGGCGCGGCAGGTGCTCGATCAGCCGGGTCGAGGCCAGCTGCCGCAGCGCATCGCGCACCGGGCTGCGCGAGACGCCGAAGCGCGTCGCGATCGTCTGTTCGTCCAGGCGTTCGCCCGGTTGGAAACGGCGCAGCACGATTTCCTCGGCCAGGCGGTCCGAGATGGTCTGGGACAGCGTTTTTCCAGGCTCGTTTTCCATGGTTTGCTTCTTCGGGGGCGTGCCGCCCACGTGGCGTGGGACGACATATTGTCGACAAAATTTAATTGTCGCATGCAATAACGCCGACCCAAACGCCCCAGGCGGGCGTGCGCCTCAGACCCCCAGCGGCAAGCGCGCGCTGCTCTTCACCTCTTCCATCACCGCATACGTGCGCGTCTCGCGCACCCCGGGCAGCTGCCACAGCACGGTGCCGGCGAACTCGCGGTAGGCGGCCATGTCGGCCATGCGGGTCTTGAGGAGGTAGTCGAAGCCGCCGGCGACCATGTGGCATTCCATGATCTCGTCGCGCACCTGCACGGCGGCCTTGAACTGGTCGAAGACGTTGGCGGTGGTGCGGTCGAGCAGGACCTCGACGAACACGGTGAAGCCGCGACCCAGCTTGTAGGGGTCGAGGCGGGCCTCGTAGCCCAGGATGAAGCCGTCGCGCGTGAGGCGCTGCACGCGCGCCAGCACGGCGGTGGGGGAAAGCGCGACCGCCTCCGCCAGCTTGAGGTTGGTGATGCGGCCGTCTTCCTGAAGGATCTTCAGCAGGCGCAGATCGATGCGGTCCAGATCAAGCATTCGAGGATTATCCGGCGCACACATCGATCGACTGCAAGAAATGCGGCCTATTTGCCACAGCCATAGGAGATAGAACCAAGGAAATGCCGTTGGACTACCCTTTCGCAGTCATTTGAACTACCGAAAGC
The DNA here is from genome assembly GCF_059423605.1 of Variovorax sp. GW460-12-1-14-LB1. NCBI lineage: Bacteria > Pseudomonadati > Pseudomonadota > Betaproteobacteria > Burkholderiales > Comamonadaceae > Variovorax > Variovorax sp. GW460-12-1-14-LB1. Next base: position 3,934 of record NZ_JBWKYF010000129.1, on the reverse strand, counting down.
CGTGGGTCACCGCATTCAGCGCACCGTGGTCGATCCGGGTGCGGCAGCCTGGCGGCCCGAGAGCTGGTCGACCAGCGCGCCGTAGGCCGGGCCTTCGCGCAGCTTGGTGTAGGCGGCCTGGGCTTCGCGGTAGCCGGGGCGCGACGTGTCGGCGCCGGCTTCGCCCGACTGCTGGGCGGCCAGGCCCGAGCGGATCCACAGCTGCGTGTCGGCGGCCACGGCGGCGCGGCTGTTGGCCGAGACCACGACCGGCTCCTGGCCCATGTTCTCGTTGTAGCCCTGGGTGGGTGCGGTCTTCAGCCACTGCTGGGCGTCGGCCGTCACGGCGGCGCGTGTCGTCGACGACGCGAAGGGGGCAGGACGCGGGTCGCCTTCGGCGTAGTTGCCGGCAAAGCTCGGCGCGGCGGCCAGGCCCAGCAGGGCGGCGACGGCGGCGGTGTTCAGAAGGCGGGTGGTGGCAGACAGCTTCATGTTCGTTCACTCCTTGAGGTGGTTGCTTGGTTGGTGAGAACGACTGTACGAAGCGCATCCACGCGACCGATAACGGGTAGATGACGGTTTTGTCATGTGCGTATCCACCTGCATCGGGCCGCGCCGAGAGGGACCGCAAGGGGCCTTCCAACTTCTCTTGCATAACCGCCATCGCGGCATGCATAAGCCATGGCGCGCGGCCCTCAGTCGGAATATCGTTGCGCCCATCCATTCCAACCAAGGGAATCTTCCATGAACGAGAAACTCTCCTTCGTCAATCCGACGGCCAACAGCCCCTGGGGCACCTACCTGTCGCAGGTCGATCGCGTCGTGCCGTACCTCGGCCCGCTGGCGCGCTGGGTCGAAACCCTCAAGCGCCCCAAGCGCGCGCTGATCGTCGACGTGCCGATCGAGATGGACAACGGCACCATCGCCCACTTCGAGGGCTACCGCGTGCAGCACAACATGAGCCGCGGCCCGGGCAAGGGCGGCGTGCGCTTCCACCCCGACGTCACGCTCGAAGAAGTGATGGCGCTGTCGGCCTGGATGACCATCAAGACCGCCGCCGTCAACCTGCCGTACGGCGGTGCCAAGGGCGGCATCCGCGTCGACCCGAAGAAGCTGTCGCTGCAGGAGCTGGAGAAGGTCACGCGTCGCTACACCAGCGAGATCGGCATCATCATCGGCCCGCACACCGACATCCCCGCGCCTGACGTGAACACCAACGCGCAGATCATGGCGTGGATGATGGACACCTACTCGATGAACGTCGGCGGCACCGCCACCGGCGTGGTCACCGGCAAGCCGCTGCACCTGGGCGGCTCGCTGGGCCGCGTGAAGGCCACCGGCCGCGGCGTGTTCGTCACCGGCCGCGAAGCGCCCCGCCGCCTGGGCATGGACCTGCGCGGCGCGCGCATCGCGGTGCAGGGCTTCGGCAACGTGGGCTCGGTCGCGGCCGAACTCTTCGTCGAAGCAGGCGCCAAGATCGTCGCGGTGCAGGACCACACCGGCACCATCGTGAACACCAACGGCCTCGATCTGACCCAGCTGGTGCCCATCTCGCGCACCGACGGCGTGGTCGGCTTCAAGGCCGGCGGCGACATCGTGCCGAACGAAGACTTCTGGGACGTGACCTGCGACATCCTGATCCCCGCCGCCCTCGAAGGCCAGCTCACGGCCGAGCGCGCCAAGAAGACCACCGCCAAGCTGGTGCTCGAAGGCGCCAACGGCCCGACGGTGCCCGAGGCGGACGACATCCTGGCCGAGCGCGGCGTGCTGGTCGTGCCCGACGTGATCTGCAACGCCGGCGGCGTGACGGTTTCGTACTTCGAATGGGTGCAGGACTTCTCGTCCTTCTTCTGGGACGAGGACGAGATCAACGTGCGCCTGGATCGCATCATGATGAACGCGCTCAACCAGATCTGGGACACGGCCGACAAGCACAAGATCCCGCTGCGCACCGCCACCTACGCGGTGGCCTGCGAGCGCATCCTGATGGCGCGCCAGGAACGCGGTCTGTACCCCTGACGCGATCTCCGGGGCTTGCAAGGCCTTTCGGGAACCCCCGGCCTGCCGGGGGCTCGAAGCGAAGCCGCCGGTTGGTTAGCATCCGGTGTCCTTCCCGCCCTGCCATGCCCCCCACCTCTTCTGCTGCTTTCTTCTCTTCGCCGGCCCGCGTGCCGGCGTTTCTGTTCCCGGGCTTGCTGTCGGCCCTGTTGCTGGCCGGCTGCGGCAGCTTCGGCACGGGCCAGGCCTACGAGCCCGAAGACTTCGACTCGACCACCACCCACACGCGCAACTACGCCGCCAGCGAGGCCCAGACCTGCGAGGCGGCGCGCCGTGCGCTGCTGAGCCAGGGCTACATGGTCACGGCCGCCAACGCCGACCTCGTGACCGCGCGCAAGAGCTTCCAGCCCGCGGCCGAAACGCATGTCGAGGTCGAGTTCCGCGTGGTCTGCGCGCGCGAAGGGGGCGCCGGCAGCGCCTCGGGCGGCCGCAGCACCGTGGCCTTCGCAACCGCATTGCAGGACCGCTACGGCCTGAAGAAGGGCAGCAACTCGGCCAGCCTGGGCGTGGGCGCCATCGGCTCGCTCTCGCTGCCCTTCGGCGGCAGCAACGAGGCGATGGTCAAGGTGGCGAGCCAGACGCTCACCGACGAACGCTTCTACGACCGCTTCTTCACGCTGGTCGAGCGCTTCCTGCAGGGCGGCGGCCCCGACATGCCGGCCGATGCTGAAGACGCACCGAAGCCCGCCACGCGCCCCGCGGCCACCACCTTCCCGGTGGCGCCGTCGCCGAACCGCGGCTGAACAGGCCGGGCGCTCAGCGCACCAGCGTCGACTTGCCGAACAGGCTCTCGATCAGCTCCACCGCCACCTCGGCCGTCTGGTTGCGCACGTCGAGCGCGGGGTTGAGCTCCACCACGTCGACCGAGCCGAGCCGGCCCGTGTCGGCGATCATTTCCATGCACAGCTGCATCTCGCGGTAGGTCGGCCCGCCGCGCACGCCCGTGCCCACGCCGGGCGCGTCGGCCGGGTCGAGGCAATCGAGGTCGAAGCTCACGTGCAGGTGGGTGTCTTCGTCCACGTCCTGCAGCGCCTCGGTCATGGTGGTGCGCATGCCGTTCTCGTCGATGTGGCGCATGTCGAACACGTGCAGGCCCAGCGTGCGGATCGCTTCCTTCTCGTCGGCGTCGACGCTGCGGATGCCGATGAAGCGGATGGCGTCGTGCGCCAGCGCCGCGGGCTCGCCGCTCCAGCCCGTGAGGTCCGCCGGCCCGTGGCCCAGCAGGCACGACACCGGCATGCCGTGCAGGTTGCCGCTGGGGCTCGTGGTCTCGGTGTTGACGTCGGAATGCGCGTCCAGCCACAGCACGCGCAGCTTCTTGCCGCGTTTTCGCGCATGCCAGGCCACGGCGCTGATGGAGCCGATCGCCAGGCAATGGTCGCCGCCCAGCATCACCGGCACGTGGCCGGCGCCCAGCGCGGTGTCGACGGCGGCGTAGACCGAGCGGTTCCAGGCGATCACCTCGGGGAGGTGGCGCAGCCCGTTGGCTGGCGGTGCCCACGGCGTGGCCGGACCCGCGAGGTTGCCGCGGTCGAGCACCGTGAAGCCCTGGCCCGCCAGCGCCTCGGCCAGGCCGGCCACGCGCAGCGCGTCGGGGCCCATGCCCGCGCCGCGCACGCTGGCGCCGATGTCGGTCGGCGCGCCGATCAGTTCGAGGGTGGTGGTCCCGGTGCTGCTGCTGTTCATGTCGGTCTCCCGATGTGGTGCCAGAGGTAGGCGTAGCCGAGCGCATCCATGAAGGCGGACGCCTTGTTGTCCGCGGCGGCGCTGTGGCCGCCTTCCATGTTCTCGTAGAAGCTGCTGTCGTGCCCCTGTGCGAGCAGCTTCGCGTGCATCTTGCGCGCATGCACGGGCCCCACGCGGTCGTCGCGCGTGGAGGTGGTGAAAAGGGCGGGCG
>NZ_JBWKYF010000128.1:0-9626 GCF_059423605.1 Variovorax sp. GW460-12-1-14-LB1 | reverse complement strand
CTCCCGCCGCGTCGACCCCTGCCGCCGCGGCCCCGGGCCCCCAGCAATTCACCCTCGCCAACGGCATGACCGTGATCGTGCAGACCGACCGGCGCTCGCCGACGGCGGTGCAGATGGTCTGGGTGCGGGTCGGCTCCATGGACGAGGTCGACGGCACCACGGGCGTGGCGCACGTGCTGGAGCACATGCTGTTCAAGGGCACGAAGAGCGTGCCGGCCGGCGAGTTCTCGCGCCGCGTCGCGGCGCTGGGCGGCCAGGAAAACGCCTTCACCATGCGCGACGCCACCGGCTACTACCAGCAGATCCCGGTCGGCAGCCTCGAGCAGGTGATGAAGCTCGAATCGGACCGCTTCGCCAACAACCAGTGGCCCGACGACGAGTTCAAGCGCGAGATCGAGGTGGTCAAGGAAGAGCGCCGCCTGCGCACCGACGACCAGCCGCGCGCCCTGCTCGGCGAGCAGCAGAGCGCGGCCGTCTTCACCGCGTCGCCGTACCGCCGCCCGGTGGTGGGCTGGATGAGCGATCTCGAATCGATGACGCCCGCCGACGCGCGCGCCTTCTTCCAGCGCTGGTACGTGCCGGCCAACGCCGTGCTCGTGGTGGCCGGTGACGTCGACGTGGCGCGCGTGCGCGCGCTGGCCGAGAAGTACTACGGCAGCATCCCCGCGCGCGCCGTGCCGGAGCGCAAGCCGCGCACCGAGCCCGCGCAGCGCGGCATCCGCCGCCTCGAGTTCAAGGCCCCGGCCGAGCAGGCATACGTGTCGCTCGCCTTCCGCGTACCGCAGCTCACGAACATCGACGACGCCAACAGCGACGCCTGGGCGCTGGTGGTGCTCTCGGCCGTGCTCGACGGCTACGCCGGCGCGCGGCTCGACCGCGCCCTCACGCAGGGCCCCGGCCGCGTGGCCGATTCGGCCGGCGCGTACGCGGGCTTCATCGGCCGCGGTCCGCAGCTGTTCATGCTCGACGGCGTGCCGGCTGCCGGCAGGACTGCCGAGACGGTCGAGGCCGCGCTGCGCGCCCAGGTGGCGCGCGTGGCGAAAGAGGGCGTCGGCGAGGCCGAGCTGGCCCGCGTCAAGACGCAGTGGGTGGCGAGCGAGACCTACAAGCGCGATTCGGTGATGGCGCAGGCGCGCGAACTCGGCAGCAACTGGATCCAGGGCCTGCCGCTGGACGCCAGCGAGCGCATCGTCGCCCGGCTGCAGGCCGTGACGGCGGCGCAGGTGCAGGCTGTGGCCGCCAAGTACTTCGGCGACGACCAGCTCACGGTCGCCACGCTGCGGCCCCTGCCGCCCGAACCCAAGCGCGGCCGCGGCTTCGCCGCCCCCGTGGGCGAGATGCGCTGAAAGGCACCGGATTCCCCTCATGAAGAACCTCCACAAGATTGCAAGCACCGCCCTCCTGGCGGGCATCACCGCGCTGTTCGGCATGGGCAGCGCGCAGGCTGCGCTGCCCATCCAGCACTGGACGCTGGCCAACGGCGCCAAGGTGTACCTGGTGTCGACGAACGCATTGCCGATCGTCGACGTGCAGATCGACTTCGACGCCGGCAGCCGGCGCGACCCGGCCGCGCAGGCCGGGCTGGCCAGCACCAGCGCCGCGATGGTCGAGAAGGGCGTGCGCGCCGGACGCAACGGCGAGCCCGCGCTCGACCAGAATGCGCTGGGCGAGGCCTGGGCCGACCTGGGCGCCAGCTTCGACGTGAGCGCCGGCACCGACCGCACCAGCTACACGCTGCGCACGCTGTCCGACCCGGCGCTGCTGACCAAGGCCGTGGCGCTGGCCGCGCGCGAGATCGGCGAGCCCTCGTTCCCCGACGACATCTGGCCGCGCGAGCGCGAGCGCATCAACGCCGCCATCAAGGAAGCCAACACCAAGCCCGCCACCGTCGTCGGCCGCGCCTTCGCGCAGGCCGTGTACGGCACGCATCCCTACGGCCAGGAAGTGACCGAGGCCACGCTGGCGCGCATCGACACCGCCGCCATGCGCCAGCGCTACGAGCAGCTGATCCTGCCGTGCCGCGCCAAGCTCAGCATCGTGGGCGCGGTCACGCGCGCCGAGGCCGAGGTGCTCGCGACCACGCTGCTGTCGCGCCTGCCCAGCCCCGCCGCCTGCGCACCGCTGCCGGCCATCGCGCCGGTGGTGGCGCTCACGGCACCGAAGGACGAGCGCATTGCGTTCGACTCGGCGCAGGCCCACGTCTTCATCGGCCAGCCCGGCTACCCGCGCCAGGACCCGGACCACTTCGCGCTCACGCTCGGCAACTACGTGCTCGGCGGCGGCGGCTTTGTCTCGCGGCTGACCGAAGAGGTGCGCGAGAAGCGCGGCCTGGCCTACAGCGTGTACAGCGGCTTTGCGCCGGGGCTCGACGCGGGCGCCTTCCGCATCGGCTTCCAGACCCGGCCCGACCAGGCCGAGGCGGCGACGAAGGTCTCGCGCGACGTGCTCGCGAAGTTCGTGGCCGAAGGCCCGACCGAGAAGGAGCTGAAGGCCGCCAAGGACAACCTGATCGGCGGCTTCCCGCTGCTGCTGGACAGCAACCGCAAGCTGATCGGCAACGTCGCCAACATCGCCTGGTACGGCCTGCCGCTGGACTACCTCGACACCTGGACCGCGCGCATGAACGCCGTCACGGCCGCCGACATCCAGGCCGCATTCGCCCGCAAGCTGCAGCCGCAGCGCATGGTGACGGTGGTGGTGGGCGGCAAGCAGGCCGCCGCGGCGCAGTAAGAAAAGTTCAGGCCAGCGCGTGCGGCCCGCTGCGCGCGGCCTCGCGCACCGCGGCGCCGAGCTGCGCCAGCAGGCGCGGCGCCGCGCGGGCGTGCTGCCAGTACAGCGGCACCGGCAACGTCGCGCTGGGCACCAGTTCCACCAGCGTGCCGTCGCGCAGCGCATCGGCCACCATGCTGGTCGGGTGCATGCCCCAGCCGATGCCGCGGCAGGCCGCCTCCACGAAGGCGGCGGGCGAGGGCACCCAGTGGCGCGGCGTCTCCACGTTGCGGTGGCAGATGCGGCGCACCCAGCGCGCCTGCAGCCGGTCCTTGCGGTCGAACACCAGGTTCGGCGCGGCGGCCAGCGTGCGCGCGCCCACGCCCTTGGCGAAATAGCGTTCCACGAAACCGGGGCTCGCGGCGGCCACGTAGTGCACCGTGCCCAGCGCCTCGCTGTTGCAGCCCGTGACCGGCTGGGCCAGCGCGGTCACGGCCGCCAGCACCGCGCCGCTGCGCAGCCGCTCGGCCGTGTGGTCCTGATCGTCGGCCGTGAGGTCGAGCAGGGCGTCGGGCGCCTGCGCGGCGAAGGCGGCGGCGCCCGCCATGAACCAGGTCGCGAGGCTGTCGGCGTTGACCGCCACCCGCACCGTGACCCGCTCGTGCGCCTCGCCGCTGCCCATGTCCAGCGCGGGCAGGGCCTCGCGCAGCTCGTGCTCCAGCATGCCCACGCGCTCGACGTGCCGGCACAGCTGCAGGCCGGCCTCGGTCGCCACGCAGGGCTGGCCGCGCACCAGCAGCGCGCCGCCGGTGCGCTCCTCGAGCAGCTTCACGCGCTGCGACACCGCCGAGGGCGTGACGTGCAGCGCGCGGGCGGCGCGCTCGAAACTCCCTTCGCGCACCACGGCGGCAAGGGCGTGCAGGGCGGCGTAGTCGAGCATGGTGGTGAATGAAGTAAAACTGAATCGGCGTTAGAAAGTTTAGTTTGATTGAATTGCCTGCGGACGGCAAGCTCGGACCATGACCGCCGTTCACGCCTCCACCGCTTTCCTCAACGGGCTCTTCATGAGCCTGGTGCTCATCGTCGCCATCGGTGCCCAGAACGCCTACGTGCTGCGCCAGGGCCTGCGCCGCGAGCATGTGAGCGCGGTGGTGCTGTTCTGTGCCGTCTGCGACGCGGTGCTGGTCGCCGCCGGCGTGGCCGGCATGGCGCAGGCGCTGAAGGGGCGGCCGATGCTGGCAACGCTGCTCGCGGGCTTCGGCGCGGCCTTTCTCTGCGGCTACGGCCTGCGCGCGCTGTGGCGCTCGCGCCAGCCGGGCGCGCTGCAGACGGTGGCGCAGGGCGCCTCGCGCTCGCGCGCCGCGGTGGTCGCGCAGGCCGCCGGCTTCACGCTGCTGAACCCGCACGTCTACCTGGACACCGTGCTGCTCGTGGGCACGGCCGGGGCGCAGTACCCGGGCCTGCTCAAGGCCTGGTTCGTGGTCGGGTCGACGCTGGCCAGCGTGCTGTGGTTCACCGCGCTGGGCTTCGGCGCGCGCCTGCTGGCGCCGGTGTTCGCACGGCCGCGCGCCTGGCAGATGCTCGATGCGCTCATCGGCGGCACGATGCTCGTGCTGGCGGTGCTGCTGGCGCGTCGCGCGTTCATGGGCTACTGAGTGAAGGGGGGCCAGCTGCAGCGTTAAGCTCGCCGCATGCCCCAGAAGCCCCCGAAGAAGAACGCCGCCGCGCCCATTGCGCGCGCCCCCGCCGCCAAGCGCCCGTCGCGGCCCAGCGAGGTCCGCATCATCGGCGGCGAATGGAAGCGCACCCGCCTGGCCGTGGCCGACAAGCCCGGCCTGCGCCCCACGCCCGACCGCGTGCGCGAAACGCTGTTCAACTGGCTCGCGAGCCTGGCCGGCGTGGGCGGCGGTGCCTTGCCGGGCTGGCACTGCATCGACGCCTTCGCGGGCACCGGCGCGCTCGGCCTCGAAGCCGCCTCGCGCGGCGCGGCCCACGTGCTGCTGTGCGAGCAGGACGCCGCGCTGGTCGCCCAGCTGCAGGCCGCCAAGGCCAAGCTCTCGGCCGAGGCCGTGCGCGTGGAGCGCGGCAACGGCGTCACCGCGCTCGAACGCGCGGCAGCGGGCAGCCTGCAGGCGGTGTTTCTCGATCCGCCCTTCGACAACCTCGCGCTGTACGAGCCGGCCCTGCGCGCCGCCGCGCGCGCGCTGCACGCCGACGGCGCGATCTACCTCGAGGCGCCGCGCCGCTGGGCCGCCGAGGAGCTCGCCGCGCTGGGCCTGGCCGAATTCCGCTACCTGAAGGCCGGCGCCGTGCATGCCCATCTGCTGCGCCGCGCTGTGTCCGTGCCTGCATAATCCGCCGGACAAGCCGCACCGGCAGCATGAGGAAGAAGCAACCATGGCCAGCAACGTGATCGCGGTTTATCCCGGCACTTTCGACCCCATCACCCTCGGTCACGAGGACGTGGTGCGGCGTGCAACCCAACTCTTCTCCAAGGTGATCGTCGCCGTCGCGGCGGGCCACCACAAGAAGGCGCTGTTCACGCTCTCCGAGCGCATGGACATGGCCCGCGAGGCCGTGAAGCCCTACAGCGACCAGGTCACGGTCGAGAGCTTCTCGGGCCTGCTGCGCGACTTCGTCGTCGCGCGCGGCGGCAAGGCCATGGTGCGCGGCCTGCGCGCCGTGACCGACTTCGACTACGAGTTCCAGCTCGCCGGCATGAACCGCTCGCTGATGCCCGACGTCGAGACCGTGTTCCTGACCCCGAGCGACAAGTACCAGTTCATCTCCAGCACCTTCGTGCGCGAGATCGCCATGCTCGGTGGCGAGGTCAACAAGTTCGTCTCGCCGAACGTCGAGCAGCAGCTCACGGCCAAGGTTCGCAGCCTCGGTAGGGAATGAGCCCGCTCCCAGGCTTCGCGCTGAGGTGAGCGCCACCCCCTTGCCCCGCCTGCATCCGCTGGGCGATGCGGCGCTGGTGTGCGACCTGCCTGCACCCGCCACGCTGGCGCAGCAGCAGCGCATCTGGGCGCTGGCCGCCGAGGTGCTGGCCTGGCCCGGCGTCGGCGAGGCGCTGCCGGGCATGAACAACCTCACGCTGACCTTCGACCCGACCGCCGTGGCGTTCGAGGAACTCGCGGCGCGCGTGCTCCAGGCCTGGCCGGGGCTCGCGGCCCATGGCGCCGAGGGTCGGCGCATCGAGATTCCCGTGGCCTACGGCGGCGAGCACGGCCCCGACCTGGCCGACGTGGCGGCCCACACCGGGCTGTCGGCGGCCGAGGTGGTGCGCCGCCACAGCGGCGGCGACTACGTGGTCTACCTGCTCGGCTTCCTGCCGGGCTTCGCCTTCATGGGTGGGCTGGCGCCCGAACTCGCGACACCGCGCCGCGCCGAACCGCGCACCGCCGTGCCCGCGCGCTCGGTGGGCATCGGCGGCGAGCAGACCGGCATCTATCCGCTGGTGTCGCCGGGCGGCTGGCAGCTCATCGGGCGCACGCCGCTCGAGCTGTTCGATCCCTCGGCAGAGTCGCCCACCTTGCTGCGTCCGGGCGACCGCGTGCGCTTCGTCGTCGAAAGCCTGCAGACATGATCCTCGTGCGCAAACCCGGCGTGCATGCCTCGGTGCAGGACCTCGGGCGGCCCGGCCTGCGCCAGCTCGGCATCTGCCCGGGCGGTGCGCTCGACATGCTCGCGCTCACGCTGGCGAACCGGCTGGCCGGCAACGCCGACGCGGCGGCGGGCATCGAATTCACCATGGGCGGCTGCGAGCTGCAGTTCGAAGTCGACACCCGCATCGCGCTCACCGGCGACGACTTCGGCGCCACGCTCGACGGCGTGTCGCTGTGGCCTTGCTGGAGCGTGCCCGTGCGAGCCGGCCAGACGCTGCGGCTCGCTGGCGCCAACGCACCCGGCACGGCGAAGGCCGGGCTGCGCAGTTGGCTCGCGGTGGCCGGCGGCATCGACGTGGCGCCCGTGCTTGGCTCGCGCAGCACCGACCTCAAGGCCGGCTTCGGCGGCCACGAGGGCCGCGCGCTGCGCAAGGGCGACCGGCTCGCGCTGGGCGCTTCGCGGCTCGGTGCAGACCAGAACACGCGCCGTCCCTTCGGCCTGCGCGCGCCCGACTGGGGCACGGCCGAGCCCGACGGCGCGCTCGCGCTGCGCGTGCTGCCCGGCCCCGAGTTCGACCTGTTCACGCCCGACGCGCAGGCGCTGCTGTGGAGCGAGCGCTGGCGCATCACGCCGCAGAGCAACCGCATGGGCAGCCGGCTCGCCGGCGCCGAGCTGCAGCGCAAGGCGGGTGGCGACATGCTGTCGTCCGGCGTGATCCCCGGCACGATCCAGGTGCCGCCTTCGGGCCAGCCGATCATCCTCATGGGCGACGCGCAGACCACCGGTGGCTACCCGCGCATCGGCGTGGTGATCCGCGCCGACCTCTGGAAGCTCGCGCAGGCGCCGCTCGGCGGCCGGCTGCGGCTGGTGCGCACCGACCTGTCGCACGCGCTCGCGGCCTGGGCTGCGCAGCAGCGCTACCTGGCGCAGGTGGCGCAGGGGCTCGCCGCTGCGGGCTGGCCCGGCGCGGCCTAGACTGTTGGGGAGCGCAGGTCGTTTTCGCACCTGCCCCACGAGACGGAGAACATCCCATGCAGATCGACCTCAACGCCGACCTCGGCGAAGGCGCCGGCAGCGACGAAGCGCTGCTCGGCCTCGTGAGTTCCGCCAACATCGCCTGCGGCTGGCACGCGGGCGATGCCAGGACCATGCAGCAGTGCGTGCGTTGGGCCATGGCCCACGGCGTGGCGATCGGCGCGCATCCGAGCTTTCCCGACCGCGAGAATTTCGGTCGCAGCACCATGCACCTGCCGCCCGAGGAGATCGTGGCGAACGTGCTCTACCAGGTCGGCGCGCTGGCCGCGATCGTCAAGGCCGAAGGCGGCCGGCTTGCGCACGTGAAGCCGCACGGCCAGCTCTACAACCAGGCGGTGAAGGAGCCCGAGCTGGCCGAGGCGCTGTGCGAGGCGGTGCGCCGCTTCGACCCTTCGCTCAAGTTCTTCGGCCTGGCCGGCAGCAACATGATCGACGCGGCCCGCCGTGCCGGCCTGCAGCCGGTCGAAGAGGTGTTCGCCGACCGCGGCTACATGCCCGACGGCAGCCTCGTGCCGCGCAGCCAGCCCGGCGCGCTCATCGAGAGCGAAGAACAGTCGCTCGCGCAGACGCTGTCGCTGGTGCGCGACCACCGCGTGGTCGCCATCGACGGCAGCACCGTGCCCGTCAACGCCCAGAGCGTGTGCCTGCACGGCGACGGCGCGCATGCGCTGGCCTTCGCGCGGCGCATCCGCGAGCGGCTGCAGCAGGAAGGCATCGACGTTCGCGCGATGGCCTGAACAGGATGCCGACGAAGCGCGCTTCTCCCACGGTCTTGCTGACGGGCTTCGAGCCCTTCGAGCAGGAGCTGCTCAACCCATCCTGGGAGGCAGTGCGCTCGCTCGACGGCTGGCAGTGCGGCCGCGCCACCGTGCATGCGCGCCTCGTGCCCTGCGTCTTCGGCGAGGCGCTCGCCGCACTCGACCGCGCGATGGACGAGCTCCAGCCGACGCTGGTGATCTGCATCGGCCAGGCCGGTGGCCGCGCCGAGTTCACGCCGGAGCGCATCGCCATCAACGTCGACGACGCCCGCGTGCCCGACAACCTCGGGCGCCAGCCGATCGACGTGCCCGTGGTGCCCGGCGCGCCGGCAGCCTACTTCTCGAGCCTGCCCGTGAAGGCCATCGTGTGTGAGCTGCGCGCGGGCGGCGTGCCGGCCTCGGTGTCGAACAGCGCGGGCACCTTCGTGTGCAACCACCTCTTCTACGGGCTGATGCACCGCCTCGCGACGCATCCGTCGGCGAAGGGCGCGCGCGGCGGCTTCATCCACATTCCCTACCTGCCCGCGCAGGCGGCGCGCTTTCCGGGCGCGCCCAGCATGGCGCTGGAGATGCTGGTCGATGCGCTGCGCATCACCGTGAAGACCGCGCTGGCCGTGAAGCAGGACGTCGCGGAAACCGGCGGCCAGCTGCACTGACCGGGGCTCTCAAGCGCGGGGGAAGTGCCTGCCCAGCCAGGCGTTGAGCGCCGTGTTGACGAACGCAGGCTTCTCCATCGTCAGCATGTGGCCGCACTGCGGCACCCACACCACCTCGGCGCGCGGCAGCAGCGCCGCCATCTCGCGCGTGCATTCGGGCGGCGCGAGGCGGTCGTCGTCGCCGCACATCAGCAGCACCGGCGCGCGCAGCAGGGCCAGGTGCGTGCGCGCGTCGGGGCGGCGCATCACGGCGTGGTTCTGGCGGATGAGCTGGGCCGCGCCGGCGCCGAGCACGATGTCCAGGTAGCGCTGCACCAGCGCGGGGTTGGCGGCCTGCGCGGGATGGAAGGCGAAGGCCACGTTGGGCTCGATGATCTCGCGCACCTCGCCGCGCTCGAACCATTCGATGGCGCCTTCGCGCAGCGCGAACATGTCGGGCGTCTCGGGCCGCGCGCTGGTGCCCAGCAGCATCAACCCGGCGATGCGCTCGGGCGCCTGGCGCGCCGCTTCCATCGCGACCATGCCGCCCATCGACGCACCGCACAGCACCAGCGGGCCGTCGTGCTCGCGCAGCACGGCGCTGGCCATGCCTTCGATGGTGTCGTGGCGCGTCTGGACGTCGCTCACGCAGGCGCCGAAGGCGGCGGGAAGTGCGGGCAACTGGGCCTCCCAGAGGCGTTCGTCGCAGGCAAGGCCGGGCAGCAGGACAAGATGGGGCATGGGCCGATTTTGCGCGATCGGACGCGCCCGACGCACGGCCCGTACGCGGTGGCGACCGTGCAACAGCGGGTTGGCACGAAGCCGCCGTGTCATGCACTCGGGGGACAATGCATGCAATGTCCACCACCACCCCCGACTC
>NZ_JBWKYF010000127.1:0-9632 GCF_059423605.1 Variovorax sp. GW460-12-1-14-LB1 | reverse complement strand
GTGGCTTCCCGATCGGCGTGCTGCCGACGCCCGTGCCGGGAGGCGGGGGCAACGGGGGCGAGGGCGGCATCGTCGCGTCCTCGACCGTCGCCGGCCAGTGCGCCGCGCCGCGCCGGGGCATCAACCCCGCGACCGGTCGCGCGTACCCCGACACCGCTGGCACCGTCGACAACGAGAAGAGCTGGGTGCGCGGCTGGATCGACGAAACCTACCTTTGGTACAACGAGGTGCCCACGACCCTCAAGGCGTCCGACTACGCCACGCCGTTGACCTGGTTCAGCGTGCTCAAGACGCAGGCCACCACGCCCTCGGGCCAGCTCAAGGATCGCTTTCACTTCTACCTCGACACCGAGGCGTACCGCCTGGAGTCGGAGGGCGGCGTGTCGGTCGGCTACGGCATGGACACGGCGGCGGTGCGCAGTTCGCCGCCGCGCAACATCCGCCTCGCCTTCGTCGAGCCGGGTTCGCCAGCGGCGGCGGCCGGCCTGGCGCGCGGGGCCAAGCTGGTCGCGGTCGACGGCGTCGACGTGGTGGCCAGCACCGGGCAGGCCAATGTCGACATCATCAACCGCGCGATCTCGCCGCAGAACCTCGGCGAGAAGCACACCTTCACCTTCGAGGTGAGCGGCACGCGCGGCAGCCCGATCGAGCTCACGGCCCAGCGCATCACGAGCAGCCCGGTGCTGTACACCCGCACCATCGGGCCGCCCGGCAACCGCGTGGGCTACCTGCTGTTCAACGACCACATCTCGACCGCCGAGGGGCAGCTCGTCACGGCCATGAACACGCTCAAGCAGGACGGCGGCATCCAGGACCTCGTGATCGACATGCGCTACAACGGCGGCGGCCAGCTGCGCATCGCGAGCCAGCTGGCCTACATGGTGGCCGGGCCGGGCCCGACGAACGGGAAAACCTTCGAGTTGCTGACCTTCAACGACAAGAACCCGTACCGCACCACGCTCGCGGACAACCTCACGCCCTTCTTCACGACCACCCGGGTCGGCCAACCCCTGCCCACGCTGGGCCTGTCGCGCGTCACGCTGCTGACGGGCCGCAGCACCTGCTCGGCCAGCGAGTCGGTCATCAACAGCCTGCGCGGCGTGGGCGTCACGGTCAACCTCGTGGGCGCCACCACCTGCGGTAAGCCCTACGGGTTCGTTCCGCAGGACAACTGCGGCACCACCTACTTCGCGGTCAACTTCAAGGGCGTCAACCAGGCCGGCTTCGGCGACTACGGCGACGGCTTTGCACCCAATGCCAGCTGCGCCGTGGTCGACGACTTCGACCACTCCCTGGGCGACGCCGCCGAAGGCCGGCTGGCCGCGGCGCTGCGGCTGCGCGACACCGGTTCGTGCACGGCGGCATCCGCCAAGGCCGCGGACACCCAGGGCCTGGAGAAGGCCGCCACGCCGGCAGAAGAAGAACTCTTCCTGCGCCCCCGCTCGCCGCTGCGCGAGAACCGGCTGATCGACCTTGTGCCCAACCCGGGCTGATAGACGGCCTGACCCCGCGCGCGAGGCCGGCCCCGGCCTCGCGGAAAACCCCTAGCCGCACCCCATTGCCACGCCTGTGGCCTGCCACTTAGAGTTTGGCAAACGTTTGCGCAAAGGTTTGCGCAAACGTTTTCACTCCCTGGAGCCCCTTTTGGAAACCGGGCTGGAAACC
This sequence comes from Variovorax sp. GW460-12-1-14-LB1, assembly GCF_059423605.1. Lineage (NCBI taxonomy): Bacteria > Pseudomonadati > Pseudomonadota > Betaproteobacteria > Burkholderiales > Comamonadaceae > Variovorax > Variovorax sp. GW460-12-1-14-LB1. Next base: position 7,967 of record NZ_JBWKYF010000127.1, on the reverse strand, counting down.
AAACACTTAGGAGAAACAGATGCGCAAATGGACAGTGACGACCTTCTGGCTCGTCGTCGTGGCCGTGCTCACGGCATGCGGCGGTGGCGGGGGCGGCAACGACGGCATCGGCCTGGCGCCCGGGTTCGCCGCGCCGCCGGTGGCGCAGAAAGTCATCATCGACAGCGACTACAACACCATGAGCGACGACGGCCAGCTCGGCGTCATGGCCGCGCAGCTGCAGGCCGAGGGCAAGGTGCAGGTGATGGGCATCAGCGTGGTGTCGGGCAACCAGTGGCTCAAGCAGGGCGTGGCCGACGCGCTGATGTCGGTCGAGCGCCTGGGCGTGGGCCAGCGCATCGGCGTCTACGTGGGCGAGAACTACGCCATCAACCACGACTACGCCACCATCGAGGCCGAGATGAAGGCGGGGGCGGGCGGCGACGGCTACCTGGGCGCCTGGAGCGGCCCCGAGCCCAAGACCGACGCCGACCTCAAGCCCTCGCCCGACGGCTTCGCCACCCGCACCGTGGTGCAGCGCAAGAGCGCGGTCGACTTCATCATCGACACCGTCAGGGCCAACCCGAACGAAATCACCATTCTGGCCATCGGCCCGCTCACCAACATCGCGCTGGCCGTGAAGAAGAGCCCCGAGATCGTGCCGCTGATCAAGAAGATCATCTACATGGGCGGCGCCGTCGACGTGGCCGGCAACACCACCCATTTCGCCGAGTTCAACTGGTGGTTCGACCCCGAGGCCGCGCAGTTCGTGGTGCGCCTGCCGATCCCGCAGGTGGTGGTGCCGCTGGACGTGACCGACACCGTGTTCCTCACCAAGCCCGTCTACGACCGCATCGCGCACCCGGCCAAGCCGACCGCGGTGACCGAGGTGTTCCGCAAGCTCAACGGCTACGGCTTCAGCGGCACCAACGGCTTCGAGAACAACCCGAACTACACGCAGAACATCTGGGACACGCTGGTGCTGGCCTACCTCATCGATCCGCGCTACGCCACGCAGACCGTCGAGCGCTATGTCGACGTGGTGGCCAAGCCCGGCGCGGCCGACAACGGCCGCTCCATCGGCTACACCACGCCGCCCGCCGGCACGTCGCTGCAGAAGATGACGGTGGTGAAGAAGTTCGACAACGCGCGCTTCTTCGAGCTCTACATCGACCTGCACACGCGACCGGTGCCGATCACGCTGCCGGCGAGCGGCTCGTAAACCACCTGCCGTCAGCCGGCGCGCGGGGCCGGAGCGCCGATACTTCGGCCCTCGAACAGGGAACACACGCATGCTGATCGGCATCGATATCGGAACCTCCGCGGTCAAGATCGTCCTGACCGACCTGCAACTGCTGCAGGTCGTGGCCACGGTCGATCGGCCGCTCACTTCGCAGTACCCGCAGCCGCTGTGGTCCGAGCACGACCCCGACCAGTGGTGGGCCGCCGTGGCCGACGGCCTCGACGAACTGGCGCGCATGCGCCCGACAGCAATGGCCGGCGTGCAGGGCATCGGCCTGTCGGGCCAGATGCACTCGCTGGTGCTGCTCGACGCGGCCGACCGCCCGGTGCGCCCCGCGATCTTGTGGAACGACGGCCGCGCCGCCGCCGAGGCCGCCGATCTCATGCAGACCGACCTGGCCCTGCGCCGCGCCGTCGGCGTGCAGCCGATGGCGGGCTTCACCGGCCCCAAGCTGCGCTGGCTGCGCACCCACGAGCCCGAGGCCGTGGCGCGTGCCCGCTCGCTGCTGCTGACCAAGGACTACGTGCGTCTGCAACTGTCGGGCGAGAAAGTGACCGACGTCACCGACGCGGCCGGCACCTGGCTGTTCGACCAGGCGCAGCGCCGCTGGTCGCCGCAGGCGCTCGCCGCCTGCGGGGTCGATCCCGCCTGGCTGCCGCGCGTGGTCGAGTCGTGCGAACCCTGCGCCACCGTGCGCGACGCGCTGGCCGCGCGCTGGGGCCTGCCGCGCGGCGTGCCGATTGCCGGCGGCGCGGGCGATGCCGCGGCGGGCGGTGTCGGCATCGGCGTGGTCGGGCCGGGCGACGGCTTCGTGTCGCTCGGCACCTCGGCGCAGATCCTCGTGGCCGACACCGCGCACCGCCCCGACCCCGAGCGGCTGGTGCACGCCTTCTGCCACGCGCTGCCGCAGCGCTGGTACCGCATGGCGGCGCTGCTCAACGGCGCGAGCCCGCTCGCGGCGCTGGCGTCGTGCACCGGTGGTGCCTCGGTCGGCGCGCTGCTGGCCGAGGTCGAGGCCGCGTACACCGGGCCCTCGCGCCTGCTCGCGCTGCCTTATCTGTTCGGCGAACGCACGCCGCACAACAACCCGTTCGCGCGCGGCGCGATCGTCGGCCTGTCGGGTGCCACCACGCGCGCCGACCTGATGCAGGCGGTCTGCGAAGGCATCGCCTTCTCGCTCGCCGACGGCCTGGAAGCGCTGAGCGCGCAGACGGCGCGGCCCGAGCGCCTGGCGCTGATCGGCGGCGGCGCGCGCTCCGCCTTCCTGGCGCAGCTGATCGCGTCGGTGCTCGATGTGCCGCTGGTGCTGTACGAATCCGCCGACCGCGGCCCGGCCTTCGGTGCGGCGCGGCTCGCGCGGCTGGCGGTCACGGGCGAAGACCCGGCGGGTGTGGTCGTCGCGCCCGCCGTGCGCCAGGTGCTGGCGCCCGACGCCGCCTTGCACGCGGCCTACCAGCCCCGGCTCGAGGCCTTCCGCACGCTCTACCGCGCGATGGCGCCGGTCTGGGCGTCGGTGGCCTGAAGAGGCGCTCGTCGGCTCAGTCCGGCGTGAGCCCGGCGGTGTCCACCACCTTCTTGTACACGTCGAACTCGGCGGCGATCTGCTGCGTGAATTCCTGCGGCGTGTTGCCGACGACGAAGGAGCCGGTGTCCTGGATGCGCTTGCGCACGGCAGGATCTTCGACCGACTTGCGCGCCGCCGCGTGCACCTTGTCCACCACGTCCCTGGGCAGGCCCTTGGGACCCACGATGCCGTAGTACGCCATGCGGTTCACCGGCGCGAGGCCGACCTCCTTGAAGGTCGGCACGTCGGGCAGGTCCTTCAGGCGCTCGGACGCCGCCACGACGATCGGGATCAGCCGGCGGTCCTTGATGAAGGGCAGCGCCGACGGCAGGTTGTCGAAGATCATCGCGACCTGGCCCGCGACGGTGTCGTTGAGTGCCGGGCCCGACCCCCGGTAGGGGATGTGCGTGACGGACGCGCCGGCCATGCCCTTGTACAGCTCCATCTGCAGGTGCCCGATGCTGCCCGTGCCTGCGGTGGCGTAGGCGTACTTGCCCGGGTTCTTCTTCAGCACCTCGATGAAGCCCTTGTAGTCCCGGGCCGGAAAGCTGGGGTGGACCGCAATGACGTTGGGCGTCGCCGCTAGGTTGATGATCGGCGTGAAGTCGGTCTTCGGGTTGTAGGGCACCTTGGGGTTGATGGCCGGATTGGCCGCCGTCGTCGACACGGTGCCGATGCCCAGCGCGTAGCCGTCGGGCGTGGCGCGCGCGGTCTCGGCGGCGCCGATCGCGCCGCCCGCGCCCGACTTGTTCTCGACGATGACGCTCTGCCCCAGGTGCCTGCCCAGGGGCTCGGAGATGACGCGCGCAATGATGTCCGTCGTGCCGCCCGGCGCGAACGGCACCTGCAGCTTGACGGGCTTGTCGGGGTAGCCCTGCGCATGGGCGGGCACGGCCGCTGCCAGCAGGCAGGCGAGGGCGAACAGGGTGGGGTTTTTCGGCAAGGTGTCTTCCTCCTCTTGGATTGATGGAATGGGTGGGATGAGTGGGGGCCGATCAGGGGCGCCGCGGGATCAGGCAGCTCGCGTCGAGCTCGCCCGGGTCGTTGACGCCGAGCATCGCCATGTTCCGGTCGACCTCGTCCCGCAGCAGCCGGATCGCGTGCGTGACGCCCGCGTGGCCGCCCACGGCGGCGGCATACATGAACGGCCGGCCGGCGAACACGGCCTTGGCGCCCAGCGCCAGCGCCTTCAGCACATCGCTGCCGCGGCGCACGCCGCCGTCGACCATCACGGGCAGCTCGCCCGCGGCGTCCAGCACCTGCGGCAGGGCGCGCAGCGCCGGTGCGGCGCCGTCGAGCTGCCGGCCGCCGTGGTTGGAGACGATGAGGCCGTCGGCGCCGAGCTGGCGCGCGCGCCGCGCATCGGCCGGATGAAGAATGCCCTTCAGGATCAGCGGCCCGCGCCACTGCTGGCGGATGCGGGCGATGTGGTCCCAGTGGATGTGGTCGCGGCCGGTCGTGTCGCGGATCGCGGTGCTGGAGAAAAGAGGCGCGCCGCGCGTGGCGAACGAGTTCTCGAAATGCGGCATGCCCTGCGCCACGAAGGTCCGCGCGAGCGTGCCGAGCAGCCAGCGCGGCCGCACGAGGCCGTCCCAGGCCAGCCGCAGGCTGGGCCGCAGCGGCGTCGTGAAGCCGGCACGCACGTTGTTTTCGCGGTTCGCCCAGACGGGAATGTCGACCGTGACGACCAGGTGGCGGAAGCCCGCGCCGGCAATGCGCGCCACCAGGCCGTCGATGCGCGCCGCATCGCCCGGCAGGTAGGCCTGGAACCAGGTGCCGGGCGCGGCCTGGGCCACTTCTTCCATCGGAATGAGCGAGGTGCCGCTCATGACCGCGGGAATGCCGGCCGCCTGCGCCGCCTGCGCAAGCACCAGGTCGCCGCGGTAGGCCGACAGCGCGCTGATGCCGACCGGCGCGATCCCGAAGGGCGACGCGTAGCGCTGGCCGAACAGCGTGACCTCCTGCGAGCGTCGGGAGACATCGACCAGCACCCGGGGCAGGAAATCGTGCGCGTCGAACGCGGCGCGGTTGGCGTCCAGCGAGCGGTTGTCTTCGGCCGCGCCGGCGATGTAGCCGAACAGCGGGCGCGGCAGCCGGCGCTTCGCCGCGTGCTCGAAGTCCTGCAGCGACAGGATGCCGGCCAAGCGCCGCGGCGTCGCGGCAGCAGCAGGGGCTTGCGCCGGCGCGGTGCGCGGGGCATCGAAGGCACGCGAGAAAACAGTCATGTCCGCCATCCAGTCAGTCGTTCGGTCCGCGCGGACTGTAGGCGTGCAGAAGGTTTTGAAAAAGCGAATTTATGGTAATTTGCCATTTCGCTTTTTTCGAAATGACCGAGGGGGACGGCGCATGACGCTGAAGCAACTGGAGGCCTTCTACTGGGCCGCGACCTGCGCCAGCTTTGCGCTTGCGGCGCAGCGGCTGCACCTGTCGACCTCGTCGCTGTCCAAACGACTGGCCGAGCTGGAGGTGTCGCTCGGCGCGCCCTTGTTCGACCGCGCCGGGCAGCGGGCCACGCTCACGGACGCGGGCGAGCGTTTCCTGCCGCGCGCCGCCGCGCTGCTGCTGGCGGCCGACGAGACGAAGCGGTCGATCGGCGCGCCCGCCAGCCTCGGCGGCCGTTGCACCTTCGGTATCGGCGAACTGAGCGCGCTGACCTGGCTGCCCCAGCTCGTCGCGCACGTGGGACGGCACCTGCCGGACCTGCGCCTGGAGCCGCACGTCAACTTCGGCTCGGCGCTGGACGAGCGCCTTCGCAACGGCGAGCTCGACTGCGCGGTGATCGCCGGGCGCTCACCGCACCACGGGCTGATCTCGTCGCACACCGTGGGCCAGGCGCATTTCGTGTGGGTGGCCGCGCCCGCGCTGGCGGGCAAGACCACGACCCTCGGCGCGCCGCTGCTCGCGCAACATCCCATCGTGACGCTGCCGACCGGCGCGGGCACCAGCCGCCTGCTCGACGAATGGCTCATGGCCGAGAACCTCGAGGCGCCGCACCGCCTCAGCTGCAACAGCTGGGGCGCCGTCGCCGGCCTGCTGATCGAGGGGATCGGTGTCGGGTTTCTGCCGGAAGGCTGGGCGCGCCTGCTGTCGCGCCGCGGCGACCTGCGCATCCTGAAGACCCGCCAGGCCCTGCCCGCGCTGACCTACACCTTCCAGAAGCGCAGCAACGACGAGCGCCATCTGCTGACGGCCATGCGCGCCGCGGTGCTCGCGTCCGTCGATTTCTCGAAGGCGGCCCGCCTGCTCTAGGTGGAGAGCGTTAGAAGGCCTCGCACACGCGAAGCACTTCGGCGCCGTAGGCCTCGAGCTTCTTCGTGCCGATGCCGCTGATGCCCTGCAGGTCTTCGAGCGTCGCGGGCGCGCGCTCGGCAATGGCCGCCAGCGTGGCGTCGTGGAAGATCACGTAGGCCGGCAGGTTGTGTTCCTTGGCCACCTCGGCGCGCCAGGCCTTGAGCGCCTCGAAGCGCTTCTTGCCGGTGTCGTCGAGCGAGGCGGCCGCCGGCGACGGCGCGCCCTTGGCGGCCTTCTCGCGGCGGGGCTTGCGCTCGGCCGGCGACGACACCGACTCGCGCAGCGACACCGTGGTCTCGCCCTTGAGCACCGCGCGCGAGCCCTCGGTGAGCTTCAGCGTGTTGAACGCCTCGGCGTCCACCGCCAGCGCGCCGGTGGCGATCAGCTGGCGCAGCACGCCGCGCAGCGCCACCTCGCTGAACTCCGCGCCGATGCCGAAGGTGCTGATGCGCTCGTGCCCGAACTGCTTGACCTTCTCGGTCGCCTTGCCGCGCAGGATGTCCATGATGTGGCCCGCGCCGAAGCTGATGCCGCTGAGCTGCTGCACGCGGTAGATGGTGCTCAGCAGCTTGCGCGCGGCATCGGTGCCGTCCCACACCTGCGGCGGGTTCAGGCAGTTGTCGCAGTTGCCGCAGGGCGTGCTCTTTTCGCCGAAGTAGCCCAGCAGGCGCACGCGGCGGCAGTCGCTGGCCTCGGCCAGCGAGAGCAGGGCGTCGAGCTTGCCTCGCATCACCTGCTTGAACTCTTCGCCGGCCGGGCTCTCGTCGATCATGCGGCGCTGGTTCACCACGTCGTTCAGGCCGTAGGCCATCCAGGCGTCGGCGGGGGCGCCGTCGCGGCCCGCGCGGCCGGTTTCCTGGTAGTAGCCCTCGATGTTCTTGGGCATGTCGACGTGGCCCACGAAGCGCACGTCGGGCTTGTCGATGCCCATGCCGAAGGCGATGGTCGCGACCATCACGATGCCTTCTTCGCGCAGGAAGCGGTCCTGGTGCTTCTGGCGCACCGCCGCATCGAGCCCCGCGTGGTACGGCAGCGCGTTGATGCCGGCGCCCTGCAATGTCGTCGCGAGGTCTTCCACACGCTTGCGCGACTGGCAATAGACCACGCCCGCGTCGCCCTCGTGCTCGCGCTCGATGAAGCGCAGCAGCTGCGTGGTGGCGTCCTTCTTCTCGACGATGGTGTAGCGGATGTTCGGGCGGTCGAAGCTGGAGACGAACTGGCGCGCTTCTTCCAGCTGCAGCCGTTCGACGATGTCGGCGCGCGTGAGGTCGTCGGCCGTGGCCGTGAGCGCGATGCGCGGCACGCCCGCATAGCGCTCGTGCAGCACAGTGAGCGCGCGGTACTCGGGGCGGAAGTCGTGGCCCCACTGGCTCACGCAATGCGCCTCGTCGATGGCGAACAGCGAGAGCTTGCCGCGCTCGTTCAGCGAATCGAGCTGCGACAAGAAGCGCGGCGTGTTCACGCGCTCGGGCGCCGCGTACAGCAGCGTGATCTCGCCGCGCAGCATGCGGCGCTCCACGTCCTGCGTCTGTTCCCAGTCGAGCGTCGAATTCAGGAAGGCCGCGCTCACCCCCGCTTCGTGCAGCGCGCCGACCTGGTCGTGCATCAGCGCGATCAGCGGCGACACCACCACCGCCACGCCGCGCCCCGCGCGCTGCCGCGCAATGGCCGGAATCTGATAACAGAGCGACTTGCCGCCGCCCGTGGGCATGAGCACCAGCGCGTCGCCGCCGCCCACCACGTGCTCCACGATGTCCTGCTGGGCCCCGCGAAAGCGCGCGTAGCCGAACACGTCGTGAAGGATGTCGGCGGGGGCCGCGCTGCCGGAGCTGCTGCCGTCGCTGGAAGCGTCGAAGGGGCGGGGAGCGAGGGAAGACACAGGCGGGGGTG
>NZ_JBWKYF010000126.1:0-9923 GCF_059423605.1 Variovorax sp. GW460-12-1-14-LB1 | reverse complement strand
CCCCCGGCCCGGCCCGTGACGCCGCCCGGCCCGCCGCCGCGCGCCACGGCCAGCCGCACCGACCGCATCATCATCGTGGCGCTCGACCCCGGCCACGGCGGCGAAGACCCCGGCGCCATCGGCCCGAACGGCACGCGCGAGAAAGACATCGTGCTGCAGGTGGCGCACCGCCTGCGCGACCGCATCAACGCAGCCAGCGTCAACGGCAGCCCGATGCGCGCCTTTCTCACGCGCGACGCCGACTTCTTCGTGCCGCTGGGCGTGCGCGTGCAGAAGGCGCGGCGCGTGCAGGCTGACCTGTTCGTGAGCATCCACGCCGACGCCTTCACCACGCCCGCCGCGCGCGGCGCCAGCGTGTTCGCGCTGAGCCAGAGCGGCGCCTCCAGCAGCGCCGCGCGCTGGCTCGCCAACAAGGAAAACGACGCCGACAAGGTCGGCGGCGTGAACGTGGGCAACCACGAGGCGCAGGTGCAGCGCGCGCTGCTCGACATGAGCACCACCGCGCAGATCAACGACAGCCTGAAGCTCGGCGGCGCGATGCTCGGCGAGATCAAGGGCATCGGTGCGCGGCTGCACAAGGCGCAGGTCGAGCAGGCCGGCTTCGCGGTGCTGAAGGCGCCCGACATCCCGAGCGTGCTGGTCGAGACCGCCTTCATCAGCAACCCCGAGGAAGAAGCCAACCTGCGCCGCGCCGACTACCAGGAAAACCTGGCCGACGCGCTGATGCGCGGCATCCAGCGCTACTTCGCGCAGAACCCGCCGCTCGCGCGCAGCCGCCAGCTCTAGGCTAGAAGCCCGCCACGCGGGCAACCCACGCGGCCAGATAAAGGCCGACGCCGAAGACGCCGTGCGTGATCACGCTCTGGAACCGCGCCATCGCAGGGCGCGGCGTGCGCCGCGCCGCGAAGCCCGCACCCATCGCGGGTTGCATCACGCAGAACGGCAGGAGCACGGTGCCGATACCGACGATCAGCGCCGGGCCTATCGTTGGTTGGCGGGCCCATTCCAATCCCCAGCCCGCGAGCAGCACGGCCGCGAATGCGATGCCGAGCAGGTAGTGCGCGGTCCACCCGATGACGCCCTCGCCCGCCACGCGCGGCGACTTGCCGATGGGGTCGTGAAAGAAGCGCCCGCGCGTCAGGTGCACGAGCCAGCGGCCCACGAGCGCGTAGTCCAGCGAGGGAATGCCGAACAGGCGCTGGCGCAGCACGGCCCACAGGTCCATCACCACGGTCGCGCCGGCGCCGATCCACAGCGTGCGCAGCGCGCATTCAGCCGCTTCAGACATGGCCACGCTCCCGCACCGGCGCGCGCGCCGCGATCATCCAGCAGGCCGCGACAAAGCGCACGTCGTCGCCCTGCACATAGGGCGCAAAGGCGGCATGCAGCGTCTCGACGACCTGCGCGCGCGTTGCGTCATCCACCCCCTGCAGGACCAGGCCGACCGGCCCGAGCCGCGTGAAGTAGTCGGCCAGCGCCGTCGCGGGGAACGCGCATTCGACCTCGAAGGGCTGGATGTCGACCTCGCCCCATCCGCTCGCCGCGAGGATGCCCGCGACCCGCGCGCGGTCAGCGAACGCGAACTGGCCCGGTGCGTTCGGCTGGCGCGGCGGCAGGCCGGGCAGCAGCGGCGCGGCGGCACGTTCGGCCGTGGTCATGAACGGGTTGTCGGCCCCGCCGCGCCAGGCGATGCAGCGCAGGGCCGCGCCCTCCGTCGCGGCATGCCGCAGGTTCGCGAAAGCCCGCACCGGGTCGTCGAAGAACATCACGCCCAGGCGCGAGATCACCGTGTCGAACGCGGCCGGCTCGAAGGCGTGGCCCTGCACGTCGGCGCAGACGAAGCGGGCCGATGGGAGCACCTCGCGCGCGGCGCGGGCCTTCGCCGCCTCGATCATCGGTGCCGAGATATCGACGCCGAGGCACTGCCCGGTCGGGCCGAGTTGCCGCGCCACGGCGAGCGTCGTGCGGCCGGTGCCGCAACCCACGTCGAGCACGCGGCGGGCGCCCACGGCGCGCACCGCGTCGCTCAGCCGCGCTTCGAGCGGCTGGAACATCGCGTCGAGCACGGCCTGCGTCCGGACCCAGGCGCTGCCGGCGTGGCCGTTCCACAGGGCGGCCTGCTCGGCATTGGCGGGAGATGTGTCGTCCATGATCGTTTTCCTTCAGATGCCTTCAAGCGGCGAGAGCTAGACTGTGCCAATTCAAGTCGACTTGAAGTCAAGAGGGGGCCGGCACATGGACATTTCGGAAGTCGCGCAACGCGCCGGCGTTCCCGCCTCGACGCTGCGCTTCTATGAAGAAAAAGGGCTGATCGCCTCGACCGGCCGGCACGGCCTGCGCCGCGTGTTCGCGCCCGAGGTGCTGGAGCGGCTGGCGCTCATCGCGCTGGGGCGCGCCGCCGGTTTCTCGCTGGAGGAAATCGGCCACATGTTCTCGCCCGAAGGCAAACCGCGCATCGACCGGCAGGTGCTCGCGGACAAGGCGCAGGACCTCGATCGCACGATCCGCCAGCTCACGGCGATGCGCGACGGCCTGCGGCATGCGGCGGTCTGCCCCGCGCCCAGCCACATGGAATGCCCCACCTTCCGCCGCATCCTGCGGGCCGCGTCGTCGGGCGCGCTGGAAGCCCCGAAGAAGAAGGCGCCGAAGCCGCGCACCCCCTAGCCACACGTGCTTTCAGGCGTTGCGTTCCGCAACACGCGCCCCTGCGCACAGGCAAGCGCGGCAGGCTCCTACACCGCGAAATGCATACTTTTGACCATGATGAGCCATCACTCTCGAAAGGTGGACCTCATGTTGAAGACACGTCTCTGGATCGCCGCTGCAGCTGCCACTTCGGTCATGACGCTGGCAGGTTGTGCGAGCGGTCCGAACCAGAACCTCGGCACCGGCATTGGCGCACTCGGCGGCGCGGCGGTGGGCCATGCGATCGGCGGCAACACGGGCAGCACGCTCGGCGGCGCGGCCATCGGCGGCATCATCGGCAACCAGGTGGGCCGCAACGTCGACGAGCGCAACTACTACAACCAGCAACGCTACCCGCGCGGCAGTGGCTACTACCCGGACAACGGGCCGCGCTACTGATTGATCCTTCCAACCCTCAACGAAAAAAACGCGCCCTCCGGCGCGTTTTTTTCTGGGGTGGGCCGAGCGCGGCTCAGGCCTGCGAGGCCGCCGCCCGCGCCTTCTCGGCCTTCGAGGCGCGCCACGCGCCGAAGATGGCCAGCAGGCCGGGCACGAAGATCAGTGCCCAAATGATCTTGTCCAGGTGCTGGCGCACGAACGGCAGGTTGCCGAAGAAGTAGCCCGCGGTGGCAATGCCCAGCACCCAGATGAGCGCACCGCCCACGTTGTAGGCCGTGAACTTCGCGCGGTTCATCTCGGCCACGCCGGCCACGAAGGGCGCGAAGGTGCGAATGAACGGCATGAAGCGCGCCAGCACGATGGTGATGCCGCCGTAGCGTTCGTAGAAGCTGTGGGCCTGGTCGAAGGCCTTGCGGTTGAAGAAGCGCGAGTTCTCCCACTGGAACACCTTGGGCCCGAAGTAGCGCCCGATCGAGTAGTTGCACTGGTCGCCCAGGATGGCCGCCGCGATCAGGATGCCGCAGGCCAGCGGAAAGCTCATGAGCCCCACGCCGCACAGCGCGCCGACGATGAAGAGCAGCGAGTCGCCCGGCAGGAACGGCATGACCACCGCGCCGGTTTCGACGAACACGATCAGGAACAGCAGCGCGTAGACCCAGGGGCCATAGGCGACCACGAAGGCCTCGAGGTGTTTGTCGACGTGAAGGATGAAGTCGACGAGAAAGCTGATGATTTCCATGGGCGCGGATTATCCTTGTTGGCATGTCGCACCTTTTCCGAATCACCCCATGATCCAGATCCGCGAAGCCCTCGATACCGACTGGCCCGCCCTCTGGGCCGTTCTCGAACCGACGTTCCGCCGCGGCGACACCTACACCTACCCGCCCGAGGTCACGGAAGAACAGGCCCGCCATTCGTGGATGAAGGTGCCCACCCTGACCTTCGTGGCCTGCAACGACGAAGGCGCCGTGCTCGGCACCTATGTGATCCGCCCCAACCAGCCCGGCCAGGGCGCGCACGTGAGCAACTGCGGGTATGTGGTGTCCGAGGCGGCGCGCGGCCTGGGCGTGGCCTCGGCGCTGTGCGAACACTCGCAGCAGCAGGCCCTGCGCATGGGCTTCCTGGCGATGCAGTTCAACTTCGTCGTCTCCACCAACGAGCGCGCGGTGCGGCTGTGGCAGCACATGGGCTTCGCCATCGTCGGCACGCTGCCGGGCGCATTCAGGCATCCGCAGCTGGGCTTCGTGGACGCCTTCGTCATGTACAAGCAGCTGCAGCCTTTCCCCGGCGCGGCATGAAGAAGATCGAGCCCCGGCTCCTGCAGGCCTTCGTGGCCGTGGCCCGCGAGGGCTCGGTGTCGCGCGGCGCGCAGCGCCTGTTCCTCACGCAGCCGGCCGTGAGCCTGCAGCTCAAGGAACTGGGCGCGCTGGTCGAGCTGGAGCTGTTCCAGCGCACGCCCACCGGCCTGCTGCTCACGCGCGACGGCGCGGCGCTGCTCAACCATGCCGAACATGCACTCGAGAGCCTGAACGATTTCGCGGTGGCCGCCGAGCGGCTCAAGGGCGGCGTGCGCGGCTCGCTGCGCATCGGCACCATCCTCGACCCCGACTTCACGCGGCTCAGCCCCTTTCTCACCGAACTGGTGGCGCTGGCGCCCGAGCTGGAGACCGAGCTGCACCAGGGCACGAGCGGCGACGTGCTCGCCCAACTGCTCAACAAGGAACTCGACATCGGCTTCTACCTCGGCGACCCCGAGGCCACCGACCTGCCGCAGGCCAGCGCCGCGTCACGGCGCCACGACGGCGAGCTATTCCATTCGCAGGTGCTGGCGCGCTTCAACTACCAGGTGATCGGCCCGAGCGGCTGGGCGCCCCAGGTGCTGGGCCGCGACTGGCCCGAGCTGGCGTACCTGCCGTGGGTGCTGGCACCGGCGACCTCGTCGCATTCGCGGTTGCTGGCGCCGGTGCTGCAGGCCCACAAGCTGGTGCTGAAGAAAGCCGCGCAGGCCGACCAGGAGATGTCGATGCTGGCGCTGGTGCGCGCCGGCGTGGGCATTTCACTGGCGCGCGATGCACTGGCACTGCAGGCCAGCCAGCGCGACGGCCTGGTCATTGCCGACCGGGTGAGCATCGGCTGCGACCTGCGCTTTGTCTGCCTCGCCGGCGCGCTCAAGCGGCCGGAAGTCGACTGCGCATGGCAGGCCCTGTCGCGCGTCTGGCGACAGGCCTTCTGAACGACTAGGCGCGTGCCCGGCCGTCGAGCACGGCCGCCGGCGCTGCCGCCGCCCCACTCTTCTTCGCCACGCGCCAGCCCTTGGGCATGAGCGCCAGCATCAGCGCGGCCAGCAGCGCCGCGCTGCCCAGCGTGTACAGCCCCGCGGCCGAGCCGCCGTGGTTCTGCTCCACATAGGTCCGCAGGTTGGGCGCCACGAAGCCGCCCAGGTTGCCGATGGAATTGACCAGCGCAATGCCCGTGGCAATGCCCAGGCCCGACAGCCGCTCCGACAGGAAGGCATAGAAGATCGGCGTGCCCGACAGGTAGGTCGACGCACCGATCGACAGCGCCGCGATCGCGAAGATCGGCGAGCCGTGCGCCGACAGGCACACGCACACGCCGAAGATCGTGTAGAGCGTGGCCACGGTGACGCGGCGGCGGTCGTGGTGACGGTCGGACCAGCGCGTGACGAAGTACACGACGAACAGCGCCAGCAGCCACGGGATGCTGGTGACGAAGCCGACCAGCAGGCCGATCTTCTGGCCCAGGATCTGCCCCACCTGGGTCGGGAGATAGAAGATGAGGCCGTAGGCGGCGATCTGCACGATGAAGAAGTTCAGCGCAAAGAACATGACCCGCGGATTGCACAGCGTCTGCCACACGGTCTGCGGGCTGTCGGCCGACTTTTCTGCCGCTTCCTGGTCGAGCACGGCCTGCAGCGCGTTCTGCTGCGCAGTCGTGAGCCAGGGCGCGTTGTGCGGCCGGTCGACGATGACGAAGAAGGCCACGATGCCCACCACCACGGCCATCAAGCCCTCGATGAGGAACATCCACTCCCAGCCCTTGAGGCCGCCGATGCCGTTCATGTCGAGCAGCGCACCGGAGATCGGCCCGCCGATGACGAGCGCGCCCGCAAAGCCGAACAGCAAAATGCCGTTGGCCTGTGCACGCACCTTCGCGGGAAACCAGTAGGTCAGCGTGAGCAGCACGCCGGGGTAGAAGCCCGCTTCCGCGATGCCGAGCAGGAAGCGCAGCACGTAGAAGGAGGTCTCGGTGGTGGCGAACATCATGGCCGAGGCCACGAGCCCCCAGGTGACCATGATCCGGCACAGCCAGATGCGCGGGCCGACGCGCGACAGGATCACGTTGCTGGGCACTTCGAAGATCGCGTAGCTCACGAAGAAGATGCCGGCGCCAAGCGCGAAGGCGCTGTTGCTCAGGCCGGTGTCGATCTGCAGCGCCTGCTTGGCGAAGCCGACGTTCACGCGGTCGAGGATCGACATGATGTACATGACGATGAGCATGGGCAGCAGGCGCCAGCGCGCCTTGTGGATGGCGCCTGTGACCAGTTCGCCGTAGGGACTCGTGGTTGTCATTGTTGTTGTCTCCTGAATAGGTATGTCTGTCTGAAAGCCGTGGAGGCTAGCCGCGTGCGACCGCGCCGTGGACGGGGTTCGTCACCGAACCCAATCCGTCGATCTCGACCGAGACCACATCGCCGCGCTTCAGGAAGCGTGGCGGCTTCAGGCCCAGCCCGACGCCGGCGGGCGTGCCGGTGAGGATCAGGTCGCCGGGCTCCAGCGTGATGGCGCGCGAGAGGTACGCCACGAGGAACGCGACCGAGAAGATCATTTCGCTGGTGTTGGACGACTGCACGGCCTCGCCGTTGACGAGGCAGCGGATGCCCAGCGATTGCACGTCGGCCACTTCGTCGCGCGTGACGACGGTGGGCGCGAGCGGGCAGAAGCCGTCGAGCGACTTGCCGCGCACCCATTGCGCCTCGCCCAGCTGCACGTCGCGCGCGCTCACGTCGTTGGCGGCGACGTAGCCGAACACATGCGAGAGCGCTTCGGCCTCGCTCACGCCCTGTGCACGCTTACCGATGACGACGCCGAGTTCGGCTTCCCAGTCGACCTTCTCGGTGAAGCCTTCGGGCCAGGTGATCGCGTCGCCGTCAGCGGCCAGCGTGTTGCTGAACTTCGCGAACACGACGGGCTTCTCGGGGATGGCCAGGCCGGTCTCGATGCAGTGGTCGCGGTAGTTGGCGCCGATGCAGATGATGTTTCTCGGTGCGAACGGCAGCGTGGGCTTGACGTCGGCGAGCGGGATCGGCTGGCCTGCGTCGCGCCAGGGCTGGCCTTCGACGATGTCCTGCAGGCGGGCCGCATCGACGGGCTGCAGTGCGCCATCCTTGATGTAGCCCACGCGGGGGCCCTGCGGCGTTTGAACGCTCATCCACTTCATATCTGACTCCTTCTCTTCTGATTTAAAAAATTCTGGGTGCGGGTTCATTCAGGGCGTGTGCTCAGGCCACCGGGTACTTCCCTCCGCGAATGTCCCCCGGGGCTTCGCCCCTCCTCCTTGATTTCGCTGCGGGAAGCACCCAGTGTCCTGAGCACGATGGGCGCGGTCGTTGTGCGGGCCGATCCACACGTGCTCTGAACACGCTCACGTCGATGGGGTGCCTTGCGCAGCGAAAACCAAGGAGGAGGCCGCAGGCCGGGGGACATTCGCGGAGCAAGGCTCCCCGTCGGCGGGAGCGTCGCCCTGAACAACAGTCCTCAGTGATTCCGACGCGGAATGCCGGCCGTCTGCGCCACGCGCTGGTATTTGGTCGCCGGCTTCAGCACCATGCCTTCGGACAGCGTGTCCACCATCGCGCGCTGGATCTCCTGCCATGGCGTCTGGCTCGCGGGAATCGGGTAGCCGCCCTTCGCTTCGAGCTCGCGGGCGCGCGCTTGCAGCACCGCGTCGTCGACGAGCATGTTGACGGTGCGCTCCTTCAGATCCACGCGCACCTTGTCGCCGGTCTGCAGCAGCGCCAGGCCGGCGCCCGCAGCGGCTTCGGGCGAGGCGTTGAGGATCGACGGCGAGCCCGAGGTGCCCGACTGCCGGCCGTCGCCGATGCAGGGCAAGGCCGACACGCCGCTCTTGAGCAGGTGCGAGGGCGCGCGCATGTTGACCACTTCCGACGAGCCCGGGTGCCCGATGGGGCCGACTCCGCGCATGAACAGGATGCAGCTCGCGTCGATGTCCAGCGACGGGTCTTCGATGCGGGCTTCGAAATCTTCCGGGCCGTCGAACACGATGGCGCGGCCCACGAAGGCGTCGAGGTCGCCGGCCTTGCTGAGGTAGCGCGCGCGGAACTCGTCGGAGATCACGCTGGTCTTCATGATCGCGCTGTCGAACAGGTTGCCCGACATCACGAGGAAGCCGGCGTTCTCGCGCAGCGGCTGATCGAAGGGGCGGATCACGTCGGCGTCTTTCACGGGCGCGTCGGCGCAGTTGACGGCCAGGGTGTGGCCGTTGACGGTGCGCGCGTCGGTGCGGATCAGGCCGTGGCGGTGCAGCTCGGCGACCACCGCGGGCACGCCGCCCGCGCGGTAGAACTCCTCGCCGAGGTACTTGCCGGCGGGCTGCATGTCGAGCAGCAGCGGCACGTCGAGGCCGACCGTTTCCCAGTCCTGGATGTTCAGCTCCACGCCCGCGTGCTTGGCGATGGCGATGAGGTGGATGGGCGCGTTGGTCGAGCCGCCGATGGCCGAGTTGACGACGATCGCGTTCTCGAAGGCCGAGCGCGTGAGGATGTCGGAGGGCTTGAGGTCTTCGCGCACCATGTCGACGATGCGCCGGCCCGTTTCGTAGGCCATCTGGCCGCGCTCGCGGTACGGCGCGGGAATGGCCGCGCAGCCGGGCAGGCTCATGCCCAGCGCTTCGGCCAGCGCGTTCATGGTCGAGGCCGTGCCCATCACGTTGCAGTGGCCGGCCGAGGGCACGGTGGAGCCCACGAGGTCGATGTAGCCGGGGAAGTCGATGCTGCCCTTGGCGAACAGCTCGCGCGCCTTGAACAGCGTGGTGCCGGTGCCGGTGCGCTGGCCTTCGTGCCAGCCGTTGAGCATGGGGCCGCCCGACAGCACGATGGCGGGGATGTTGGCGGTGGCCGCGGCCATCAGCGCGGCAGGCGTGGTCTTGTCGCAGCCGGTGGTCAGCACCACGCCGTCGATCGGGTAGCCGGTGAGGATCTCGACGAGCCCCAGGTAGGCCAGGTTGCGGTCGAGCGCGGCCGTGGGGCGGCGGCCGTTCTCCTGGATCGGGTGCATCGGGAATTCCATCGCGATGCCGCCCATCTCGCGGATGCCTTCGCGCACGCGCAGCGACAGCTCGCGGTGGTGGCGGTTGCAGGGCGTGAGGTCGGAGCCGCTTTGCGCGATGCCGATGATCGGCTTGCCCGATTGCAGCTCTTCGCGGGTGAGGCCGTAGTTCAGGAACCAGGCCAGGTGCAGAACCGAGAGTTCGCTGTGTTCGGGGTTGTTGAACCAGGCGGCGGAGCGCAGGGGGCGGGGTGTCGTCATGGCGTCGGCTTTCAGGGTGGTCGGCGAACGCGCGCGGCGGCCCCCTGCGCGGCATGGCGGTGGGCCATGGCGGTGTATTGGGTGTCTCCGGTGCGTTCTTGTTGTGCGAATACGTTGGCGAAGGGGAGCTTAGGTTTTCGCCTTCGCCAAAGCCAATGAGATCGGTTGAGGATCGGTATAAGCGCGCCAAATACACCGCCAACCGCCCTGCTCGGGCGCCGCTTTTAGAATGTTTCCGGTGAGTGCCCTACCTTCCTCCCTCCCCCCCGCCGA
>NZ_JBWKYF010000125.1:0-9952 GCF_059423605.1 Variovorax sp. GW460-12-1-14-LB1 | reverse complement strand
GGGGAACAGGGGAAGCGGGGGGCATGCGTCGAGGGTAGCAAATGACACGCGCCGGGCCGCTGCACGGGGCTTGTCTGGGACGCCGGGCGGCTGCCCGGGGCTTGCCTGCGACGCAGCGCTCAGGCGACGACGGTCGCGTCCCGCATCCGCCGGATGTCGCGCAGCGGCGGCGCACCGAACAGGCGCGCGTACTCGCGGCTGAACTGCGAGGCGCTTTCGTAGCCCACGCGCACGCCGGCGGTGCCCGCATCGATGTTCTGGTTCAGCATCAGCTGCCGCGCTTCCTGCAGGCGCAACTGCTTCAGGTACTGCATCGGGCTCATGCCGGTCACGGCGCGGAAGTGCTGGCGGTAGGTCGACGGGCTCATGTGCGCCGACGCGGCCAGCTCGTCCGCCTGCACGGGCTTCCTGAAATTCATCTTGAGCCACGCCAGGCTCTGCGCCACCTGCTGGCTGGGCGAGCCGACGGTCATGAGGCGCTGCAGCTGCGGGCCGTGGCGCCCGGCGAGCAGGCGCACGACGATTTCCTTCTGCAGCAGCGGCGCGAGCTGGGGAACGAGCCGGGGCTCGGCCAGCAGCTCGACGAGCCGCGTGACGGTGCCCAGCAGCGTCGGGTCGAGCGCGCCCAGCGACAGGGCGCGCTGGTTGTGGGGCTCCCTGGACGGCGGGGGCAGCGCCATCTCGGTCGCGACCTGCACGATGGCGCGCGGATCGAGCCGGATCATGAGGCCCAGGAAGGGCTGCGCCGCGCTGGCGCGGGTGACGTGGGCCACCACGGGCAGGTCGGCCGTGATCAGCAGCGACTGCCCGGCGCCGTATTCATAGATCTCGTCGCCTAGCGCCGCGCGCTTCTGTCCGCCGACGGTGATGCCCAGGCCGAAGCCGTAGATGCAATGCACGGGCTCGGTCGCGGCGCTGCGACGGTGCAGCGAGAGTTCGGGAATGGCGGTGGCGTGGTCGCCGTCGTTTCGGGCAATGCGCCCGACGGCCGTGGCCAGGGCACCGAGGACGGCCGAATCGTCTGGCTGCGTCGGCTGTAGCACTTCCATCTGAATCCTTTCGGGTGCTTGCGCAAAGTCTAGCGGGCGCATCTCATGCGCTTGGCGTTTTTGGCGCAGTCTCGTTGTTTCAGGCAAGAACGCGCGCGGATTGGGCAAGTGGCGGCGGGCGCTTCGTCGGACACTGGCCGCCGTGAAGTCCTGCCGCGCGCGGCGCGAGGACCGTGCTTCCCCTCCACGATGATGAAAAAAGAAATGACCCACGACGAACGACATCCGCATCGCATCACCGCCTCGCTCGTGGCCGCACTGGCCATCGGCGCGAGCATGGCCGGGTCCGCGCCCGCCTTTGCCAGCACCGCGCTGGCACAGAAGTACGCGTGCGTGGCCTGCCACCAAGCCGCCGTGAAGGTGGTGGGCCCCTCCTGGAAAGAGATCGGCGCGCGCTACGGCGACGGCAAGGGCACGGCCGCGCAGCTGGCCGCCAGCATGAAGGCCGGCAGTTCGGGCAAGTGGGGCGCGATGCCCATGCCCGCGCAAGCCCAGGTTCCCGACGGGGACCTGCAGGCGCTCGCGCAATGGGTGCTCGACGGCGCCAAGTGAACCAGATCGTTTCAACCCACCCACGGAGAAAACCCACATGAGCGCGCTCCACGTCAACGGCCGTGACCACACGGTCGACGCCGACCCCGGCACCCCCATCCTCTGGGCCCTGCGCGACACGCTGGGCATGACCGGCACCAAGTTCGGCTGCGGCGCGGCGCTGTGCGGCGCCTGCACCGTGCACATGGACGGCCAGGCCATCCGCTCGTGCATCACGCCCATCGCGGCGGCCGAGGGCAAGAAGATCACCACCATCGAAGCCGTGACCGGCGGCAGCGACCGCGTGGGCGCGGCCGTGCATGCCGCGTGGGTCAAGCACGACGTCGCGCAGTGCGGCTACTGCCAGAGTGGCCAGATCATGAGCGCGACCGCCTTCCTGCAGTCGCTGCCCAAGGGCAAGCAGCCCAGCACGGACGAGATCGACTCGGCCATGGCCGGCAACATCTGCCGCTGCGGCACCTACGCCCGCATCCGCGCCGCCGTGGCCGATGCGGCCAAGACCCTCGCCTAAGGAGCCGACATGCTGCCCAACATCGACTACAACGACCTGCCGCGCGCGCTGCAGCGCCTGATGGCCCAGCCTGCGACCGATGACGCCGACGCGGCCGCCACGCTGCCCCGTCGCAGCTTCCTGAAGATGGCCGGCGCCGGCGGCCTCGTGCTCGGCGCGTTCCCTCACATGGCCATGGCGCAGGCCGACGGCCCGGCCAAGGCCGGTGGCGCGCTCAAGCCGACGCAACAGCCCTCGGCCTTCGTGCAGATCGCGCCCAATGGCGAGGTCACGGTCACCATCAACCGCCTCGAGTTCGGCCAGGGCGTGCAGACCGGCCTGCCGATGATCCTGGCCGAAGAGCTCGATGCCGACTGGGCCCTGGTGCGCAGCCGCAGCGGCACCAACGATGCCGCCTACGCCGACCCGCTGTTCGGCATGCACCTGACGGGCGGTTCCAACTCGATCAAGAACAGCTACACGCAGTACCGCGAACTGGGCGCGCGTGCACGGGCCATGCTGCTGTTGGCCGCGGCGCAGCGCTGGAAGGTCGACGTGGCCACGCTGCGCACGCAGGCCGGCACGGTCATCGGCCCGGGCGGGCGCAAGGCGGGCTACGGTGAGCTGGCCGAAGCAGCCATGGCGCTGCCGGTGCCCGAGACGGTCACGCTGAAGAGCCCGAAGGACTTCCGGATCATCGGCCGCCCGACCACGCGCCTGGACGCACGCGCCAAGAGCAGCGGGCGACAGGACTTCGGCATCGACGTGAAGCAGCCCGGCCAGCTCACGGCCGTGGTGGCGCATCCGCCCGTGTTCGGCGCCCGCCTGGCCTCGATGGACGACAGCGCGGCGCGTGCCGTCAAGGGCGTGAAGGCCGTGCTGCGCATTCCGCTGGACCGCGGCGCCGAAGGCGTGGCCGTGGTGGCCGACGGCTACTGGCCCGCCAAGCTGGGCCGCGACGCGCTCAAGCTGCAGTGGAACACCGACGCGGTGGAGAAGGTCGACAGCGACAAGCAGTTGGCCCAGTACCGCGAACTGGCCGGCCGCCCCGGCAACCGCAAGTTCGACGCCGACATGGCGCCGCTGGCCGGCGCGCCGCACAAGCTCGAGGCCGAGTTCGTGTTTCCCTACCTGGCCCATGCGCCCATGGAGCCGGAGAACTGCACCGTGAAGCTGTCGGACGGCCGCGCCGAGCTGTGGGTCGGCACGCAGTCCGCCGACCTCGACGGCCAGGCCGCGGCACGCACGTTGAAGCTCGATCCCGCGCAGGTGAAGGTGAACGTGCAGATGGCGGGCGGTGGCTTCGGCCGGCGCTTCGTGGGATCGAGCGACTTCGTGGTCGAGGCCTGCGAGATCGCCAAGGCCGCGCGCACCGCCGGCCTGAAGGACGCCCCCGTGCGCCTGCTGTGGAGCCGCGAGGACGACATCAAGGGCGGCTACTACCGCCCCATGCACTTGCATCGCGCCCGCATCGGCTTCGACGCGCGCGGCAAGATCCTCGCGTGGGACCACGTGATCGTGGGCCAGTCCATCACCGCGGGCACGGTGTTCGCCGGCTCCATGGTGAAGGACGGCATCGACGCCACGGCCGTCGAGGGCATGCGCGATCCGTACCCCGTGCCGATGCGCCTCACGGTGCATCACCCGCAGGTCAACGTGCCGGTGCTGTGGTGGCGCAGCGTGGGCTCCACGCACACCGCCTTCGTGATGGAGACGCTGATCGACGAGATCGCCCGCACGACCAAGCAGGACCCGGTGGCCTACCGCATGAGCCTCTTCGGCGACAAGCACCCGCGCCACCGCGCCGCGCTGCAGCTGGCGGTCGACAAGAGCGGCTACGGCAAGAAGAAGCTGGCCGAAGGCCGCGCCTGGGGCGTGGCCGTGCACGAGTCCTTCGAGTCGGTGGTGGCCTATGTGGTCGAAGCGTCGGTGAAGGACGGCCAGCCCGTGCTGCACCGCGTGACTTCGGGCGTGCACTGCAACCTGGCGGTGAACCCGCGCAGCGTGGAAGCGCAGGTGCAGGGCGCGGCGGTGATGGGGCTGTCGACCTGCCTGCAGGGCAGCGCCATCACGCTGAAGGACGGCGTCGTGCAGCAGGGCAACTTCGGCGACTTCAGCGTGGCGCGCATCACGCAGGTGCCCGAGTTCGACGTGCACATCGTGCCCAGCGCTGATGCGCCCAAGGGGATGGGGGAGCCCGGCCTGCCGCCGTTGGCGCCTGCCTTCGCCAACGCCGTGGCGCGGCTGACGGGCAAGCCCTTGCGCCAGCTGCCGTTCGACCTGGCCTCGGCCTGACGCGGGAACGGAACCGTCTGAAAAAGGCGGGCTAGATGGCGGCGGGGGCGGGCGTGTGCGCCTCGCCCCGCACCTCTTGCGGCGACAGCGCCGCGGAAGGCAAGGAAGGCGGTGC
Organism: Variovorax sp. GW460-12-1-14-LB1; assembly: GCF_059423605.1. NCBI lineage: Bacteria > Pseudomonadati > Pseudomonadota > Betaproteobacteria > Burkholderiales > Comamonadaceae > Variovorax > Variovorax sp. GW460-12-1-14-LB1. Next base: position 5,451 of record NZ_JBWKYF010000125.1, on the reverse strand, counting down.
AGGCCGCGGTGACACCAGCCGCGGCTGCGGCCGGCTGTCTGCCACGGTGCTGCTGTCCTCGGGCTTCATGCGAAACAGCTGCGACAGCGCGGCGCGGTACTGCGTCGCGCCCACCGAGTTGGTGTTGTGGTGCGAGCCGCCCTCGACCAGCACGAACATCTTGGGCACCGTGGCCGCGTCGTACAGCTTGCGCCCGAGCGTGGGGTTGATCAGGCTGTCGGCGGTGCCGTGCACCACGAGCAGCGGCGCGCCGATGTCCTTGACGGTGCGAATCGCCTCGAAGCGCTGCGTGATGAACGGGCCGAAGGGCAGCCAGCCCCACTTGAAGCTGCTGGCCACGTCGGCGATGGAGGTGAAGGTGCTTTCGACGATGGTGCCGCTCTCGTCGTTCACGGTGGCCGCCAGGTCGATGCCGATGGCGCCGCCCAGCGAGTGGCCGAAGATGTAACGGTGCTGGCGTGGATGGCGTGCGGCCAGCCAGGTCCAGGCGGCGCGGGCGTCTTCGCGGGCCGAGGCTTCCGAGGGCAGGCCCTTGGAACTCTTGCCGAAGCCGCGGTAGTCGATGGCCAGCACCGAGAAGCCCAGCTCGTGCATGCGCTGGATGCGCGGTGCCGAGCCGGCCACGTTGTAGCGCGCACCATGCAGGTACAGCAGCACGGGGGTCTCGGTGGTTTCGGGGGCGCCGCCGAGCCACAGGCCGTGCAGGCGCGCCGGTTCACCGGTGATGGAGGACTGGAAGTCGATCCAGACATCCTGCATGCCTTCGGTCATCTGGGCCGAATTGCCCCAGCTGCGGTCGCTGGGCTGGAAGATCCATTCGCGCTGGCGTTCGTCGAGGGTCGAACAGCCGGCTGCCAGCAGGGCACAGAGCGAAAAGATGGACGCGAGGAGGGGCCAGCGTTTGATCATGGGGTGGAGGGACAGCGAAAGTCGGCCGAAAGTTCATCTGCTTGCTTTCTGAAACGCGTCGGCATCGCGTGTCAGCTCCCCCTGTGCAGCGCTCGCCGGCGCCTGGCACGAGACCATGCAACGTGCGTGCCCGCACCGTGGATGACGCCACAAAACCCTCGAAAACCCTCGAAATGGGCGCTGACGGCGCTTATCTGCCGCACAGGCCCCCGTGTTCAGCCGGGCGCCGGCTGCACGAAATACACCACCATCCGCAGGTGCCGGTGCGTGTCGACCACGAGTGTTTCGTGGTGAAACTCCAACGGTCCGCTGTCGGCCGTCTGTACGCATCCGAGGCCGCGCCGGGCGGGCGCGCTGTCGGGGGTGTCCCACCAGCGGTGGAAGTCGGGCGAGAGCGCTTTCAGGTCCGCGACCAGGCCCAGCATGGCCGGATCGTCGGGCGCAATGGCGAAGTCGTATCGGAATTGCGCCAGCAGCCCGGGCGCATCGTCGCGCCAGGCGGGCAGGTGCCGGCGCAGTTCGGGGTCGGCGAACACCATGCGAAGGAGGTTGCACGCCTCGCGCTCGCGCGCGCTGAAACCGAAGAGCGCGTCGGCCGCGGCGTTCCAGGCCACGACGTCCCAGCGCAGGTTGAACACGTAGGCGGGGCGGGTGGGCAGCTCGTCCATGAGCTGCTGGATGCGGGGCGTGACCGACACCTGCTGATGGGCCTCGGGCGGGGGCGGGCGCTTGTGGGCCAGCAGGAACAGGTGGCTGCACTCGGCGTCGTCGAGCTTCAGGGCGTGGGCCACGCCGAGCAGGAATTTCTGCGACACCTGGATTTCGCGCCCCTGCTCGAACCACGTGTACCAGGTGAGCCCCACGCCGGCCATCACCGCGACCTCTTCGCGCCGCAGGCCGGGCGTGCGGCGCCGCCCCTGCGAGGGCAGGCCCACATCGGCGGGCGTGAGCTTGCGGCGGTGCCGGGTCAGGAACTCCGACAGCTCGTTCTTGGTGCGGCTGAGGCTGCGTTCGATCAAGCCTGTTGTCTCCAGTAATAGGATAAACGCTTAAATTGTAATGTGATGATATTGTCCTGAAGATGGGGCTTCCGCAACCCGAACGCGCACCCGGAGGCCCCTTTTGACCGCACCTTGCGATTCACTTTTCCTTTCCGACCACCTTCCGGCCGCGAGGCGCGACGGCCGCGCCGGCGCCCGCGAATGGACCGGGCTCGCGCTGCTGGCGCTGCCGACCTTGCTGCTCGGCCTCGACCTCACGCTGCTGCACCTGGCACTGCCCGCGCTGGCCCTGGACCTGCGTCCCACGAGCGCGCAGGCGCTGTGGATCGTCGATGCCTACGGCTTCATGATTGCCGGCTTTCTCGTCACGATGGGCACGCTGGGCGACCGCATCGGGCGGCGCAAGCTGCTCATGGTGGGCGCGGCGGCATTTGGCGTGGCGTCGGTCATGGCGGCCTGTTCGACCAGCGCCGGCCAGCTGATCGCCGCGCGTGCCGTGCTCGGCGTGGCGGGCGCGACGCTGATGCCGTCGACGCTGGCGCTGATCAGCAACATGTTCCTGCACCCGCACCAGCGCGCGCTCGCCATCGGGCTGTGGGCGACGATGTTCGCGCTCGGCATGGCGGCCGGGCCCGTGGTGGGCGGCCTGCTGCTCGCGCACCACGGCTGGGGCGCGGCCTTTCTCGTTGCGCTGCCGGTGGTCGGGCTGCTGCTGGTGGCGGCGCCGTTCCTGCTGCCGGAGTACCGCGCGCCGCAGCAGGGGCGGCTCGACCTGCCCAGCGTCGCGCTGTCGCTGCTTGCCTTGCTGCCGGTGGTCTACGGCATCAAGCAGGTCGCGAAGGACGGGGTCGGTGTCGGGGCCGTGCTGGCGCTCGTCGGCGGGCTGGCGTTCGCGCTGGGGTTCGTCCGGCGGCAACGGCGGTTGCACCATCCGCTGATCGACCTCGGCCTGTTCGCCAGCCGGGCCTTCAGCGTCGCGCTCGTCGTGCTGCTGGTGGGGCTGGTCGGTGTCGGCGGCACGATGCTGCTGGTGACCCAGTACCTGCAGCTGGTGGCGGGCCTGTCACCGCTGGAGGCCGGGTTGTGGATGGGGCCACCGGCGCTTGCGATGCTGGTGGCCGGCATCACGGCGCCGCTGCTCGCGCGGCGCATCCGGCCGGGCCATGTGATGGCGGGCGCGCTGGGGCTGTCGGTCGTGGGCTACCTGGTGCTGAGCCAGCTCGATCGCACGCCGCATGGCATTGCATTGGTCACAGCCGCGTTTTCGCTCGTGTACCTCGGCCTGGGCACCATCGCCGCGCTGGGGACCGACCTGGTTGTGGGCGCCGCGCCGCCCGAGAAGGCCGGGTCGGCCTCGGCCTTGTCCGAAACGGTGCAGGAGCTGGGCCTGGCCGTGGGCATCGCCACGCTGGGCAGCCTGACGACGGCGGTGTATCGCACGCGAATGGGCGACCCGATCGATGGCATGGCGGTGAACCTTCAACGCGCGGTATCGGACAGCCTGGCCGGCGCTACAGCGGTCGCGCATGAATTGCCCGCAGGCGTGCTTGAACAGGCGCAAGCCGCCTTCCTCGCAGGACTGAATGCCGCCGCAGCCACCAGCGCTGTCAGCATCGCGGTCCTGGCGGTGCTGGCCGCCGTCACGCTGCGGCATGTCGGCGTGGCCGCCGATGACGGGCTCAGCGCCCGCGCATGAACAGCGAATCGAGCTCGCGGATCGACAGCTGGCGCCAGGTCGGCCGGCCGTGGTTGCACTGGTCGGAGCGCTCGGTGGCTTCCATCTGGCGCAGCAGGCCGTTCATCTCGTCGATGGTGAGCTTGCGGTTGGCACGCACCGCGCCGTGGCAGGCCATGGTCGACAGCAGCTCGTTCTGCGCGCGCTGCACCACGGTGCTCGCGTCGTGCTGGCCCAGCTCGGCGAGCACGCTGCGCGCCAGCTCCACCGGGTCGCCGTCGGCCAGCGTGCCGGGCACGGCGCGCACGGCCAGCGTGCGGGCCGAGAAGGGCGTGATCTCCAGCCCCAGCGTGGGCAGCACCTCGGCGCAGGCCTCGGCCGTGGCCACTTCCTGCGGCGTGGCCGCGAAGGTGGCCGGGATCAGCAGCGGCTGGCTCGTGATGGCCGCGCCGTCGAGCTGGGTCTTGAGCCGCTCGTAGACGATGCGCTCGTGCGCCGCGTGCATGTCGACGATCACGAGGCCCTGGCTGTTCTCGGCCAGGATGTAGATGCCCTGCAGCTGGGCCAGCGCGCGGCCCAGCGGCCAGGCGTCCTGGTTCATGACCGGCGCTGGCATGGGGGCCAGGGCCTCGCTGTCGGGCAATCCGACCGGCGCGCGGAACGACATCGCCGGCGCCTCGGTCTGCCACTGCGACGGGGCCGTGACCGGCGCATGCCCCTGTTCCTCGGTGCGCCGCGGCCACATGGCCTCGAAGTCGCCGGCACCGCGCTCGCGCGCCTGGAACGGGATCGCGGGCTGCGACCAGCTGGCGCTCGGCGGCAGCGGTGTCTGCTTGAAGAAGGGCTGCGGCGGCGCGTCGGCCGGTGCCAGCGCATCGCCGGCGCGCGGTGCGGCCAGGGCGTCCTCGATGGCATGGCGCACCGCCTGGTGCACCTCGCGCCCGTCGCGAAAGCGCACCTCGATCTTGGTCGGGTGCACGTTGACGTCGACGCGCGCGGGGTCGATCTCCAGGTACAGCACGTACACCGGCTGGCGCTGGCCGTGCAGCACGTCTTCGTAGGCACTGCGCACCGCGTGCGACAGCACCTTGTCGCGCACGAAGCGGCCGTTGACGTAGAAGAACTGCTGGTCGTTGCGCGAGCGCGCCGCGTCGGGAATGCCGGCACGGCCGATCACGCGCACCGGGCCGCCTTCGCGCAGCACGGAGACGCTTTGCGACACGAAGTCGTCGCTCAGCGCATCGGCCAGCCGCTGCTCGGGCGTGGCGGCGGCGCGCCATTGTTCGATCAGCTTGCCGTCGTGCCAGACCGAGAAGCCCACCTCGGGCCGCGCCAGCGCATGGCGGCGCACGGCCTCGATGCAGTGGGCCAGCTCGGTGGCGTCGGTCTTCAAAAACTTGCGCCGCGCGGGCGTGGCAAAGAACAGCTCGCGCACTTCGACCGTGGTGCCCACCGAGCGCGCCACCGGCCGCAGCTCGCCCGTGCCGCCGTCGAGCACGAAGGCGCTGTCGGCGCCGGTGAAGCGAGAGAGGATGCTGAGTTCGGCAATCGCGTTGATGGCCGCCAGCGCCTCGCCGCGAAAGCCCATGGTGCCGACCGTTTCGAGGTCGCTCAGGCTCGCGATCTTGCTGGTGGCGTGGCGGCGCAGCGCCACCGTGAGTTCCTCGCGGGGAATGCCCAGGCCGTCGTCTTCCACCGAGATCAGCCGCACGCCGCCCGAGGCCAGCCGCACGGTGATCTGGCGCGCGCCGGCGTCCAGCGCGTTGTCGAGCAGTTCGCGCACCACCGAGGCGGGGCGCTCGACCATTTCACCGGCGGCGATCTGGCTGATCAGCTCGTCGGGGAGTTCACGGATCGGGCGGCGTG
>NZ_JBWKYF010000124.1:0-10405 GCF_059423605.1 Variovorax sp. GW460-12-1-14-LB1 | reverse complement strand
GCCCCTCCCCCGAGGCGCTCGAGCGCCTGCTGGCCGCCGGCCGCGACGGCGCCCTGCTGCGCATGAGTCTGGCGCTGGCGCACCATCGGCGCGACGACGCGCCCACGGCGCTGATGCATGTCGAGAAGGCGCTGGCCTTCGACCCCGAGTTCACCGCCGCGTGGCGGCTGCAGGGCCTGCTCGCGCTGGCGCTCGGCGACGCGGCGAAGGCCGAAACCTCGTTCGCGCAGGCGCTGGAGGTGGCGCAGCGGCGCGGGGAGCTTCAGCTGGTGAAGGAGCTCACCGTGCGGCTGCGGCGCCTGCGCACGCCGAAGCCGCCCGCCGACTGAACGGCCTCAGGCCGCCGCCGTCTTCGCCAGCGGATTGAGCCCCGGCTCGCCGACGCGCGTGAGCGTATTGCGGTCGGTGTGATGGAAGGGCTCGGCCTGGCCCAGGATCTGCATCACGGTGTCCTGGTCGTACGACCAGGTGCCGTCGGCGTTGATCTTCACCGTGATGTTCCACGCCACCGTGGTGAAGGCGCGCTCCAGGAACGGGTTCGACACGATGCCGTTCACCAGGCTGCCGTGCTCGGCACTGAGCGTGAACTCGGTGTCGCCGGGCTTCACGTGGCCGCTGGCCATGGCCACCTGCCCGCGCGGAATGGCCAGCGTGAGGAACACGGTGCTGGTGGCCGGCTCCCACAGCCAGTAGCCGACCTGGTCGTGGTACATCTTCGTGAGGCCGGGCTTGTGGATGTAGGTGTGGTAGCGCAGGCCGTACAGCAGCTGCGGACCGTTGGTCTGCGCGTCGATGGGCTCCAGCTCGTAGTGTTCGACGTACACCTGCGTCTTCGGGCCGTCTTTCTTCGGCTTGACGTCGACGCCCTTCGTGCCCTCCCAGATGCCCGCCATCGGCCGCAGCGGGCCCAGGTTGGCGAGCGTGTCGGGATCGGCGGGGGGTTCGGTGTAGATGTCTTCAGGAGTGGTCATGGTGTGTGTCGTGGGGGAAGGAAAACGGAGAGAAGCTTGTCGGTTCTGATTCTGCTTGAGTGCCGCGGCGGCCAGGTCGTCAGAGCGTGTCCCAGACCTGCACGAGCCCGACGAGGTGCACCACGCCGTACACGAAGCACACGAGCGAGCTCCACACCCAGAAAGCACTGAGGCGGCGCCGGTCGAACAGCCACATCGCGACGGCGACAAGGCCGCGCAGCAGGTACACGGCGGTGATGGCAGGCAGCACCAGCGCCTGCAGCGGCAGTGGCTGCAGCACGCCGGCGCCTGCCAGCGCGTAGGCGGCCCACACGCCCAGCATGCCGGCGATGACCAGCGTGACGGCCACGGGGTACAGGTGGCCGGCCTCGGCGCTCGCGGCCATGCGCTCGCCCGCGCCGAAGAAGCGGTACCAGGCCGGGCCGCCAAAGATGACGCAGATGTGCAAGAGCGCGGCAATGGCGCTCAGCACGGCACCGGCGATCAGGAAGAGGTTGGGGGTCACGCAGGCTTTCTCATGAGATCAGAGCAGCAGGTCGCGCGCGCGGACGGCCTCGCGCACCGGGCCGAACGCACCGAAGCGCACGGGCAGGCCGCTGAGGGCTTCCACGCGCCGCACCCACTCGGGGGCGCTGGCGACGGGGTGCGGTTCGTACAGGGGTTGAACGTCTTCCAGCAGGCGGGTCAGTGCGTGCTGGTGGTCGAGATCGGGTGCGTCGCTCAGCGGCAGCGACGACAGCGTGTGCCCGTCGGCGCTGCGGTAGCCGGTGCACCAGCGCAGGTCCGCGTGCGCGACGGCATCGAGGTGGCTGGCGAGCAGCCCGTCGAGCGGCCCGGCGGCGGCGAGCGCGTAGCGCAGCAGCACCGCGTCGGGATGGCCGCGGCGGAATGCGCCCTGCCAGCCGTCGTCGGCGTTGTGCGGCTCGGCCAGCCGCGCATCGAGCGCGCGGTCGTGCGTGGGCAGCGGGCCGGCGCCGTGCCGCGTGAGGTGGCTGCGCAGCACGCCCAGGTGCTGCACGGGCGATGCAATGCCCACGTCGCGCAGCACCGCCTCGACGGCGGCGGTGGAGACGGTGCTCCAGGTCGTGTGCGGATGAAAGCCGCGCCACTCGTCGAGCAGCACGCCCTGCGCGCCTTCGAACAGCACCGTGCCGGCGCGCGCGAGCCGTTCGCCGATGGCGTCGGCGCTCGCGGGCGGCGACTGGCGCAGGCAGGGTTGCACGGCGTCGAGCCAGCGTTGTGCGAGCGAGGCGTCGGCGAGCACGGCCAGCTCTTGCGCGGCCTCGGCCGACGAAGGCAGCGCGTTCGCGAACTCGCGGTGCAGCGCGAGGCGCAAGGCCTCGAGCTTGTCGAGCGCGCGCGCGGGGTGAACAAGGTCGCCGTAGTGCAGCGTCGTTTCAGGCGCGGCCAGCGCTTGTCGCACGGTCTCACCCACGCCGACGCCGCAGCTGCCATGCGCAGCCGCGCCCCTCGCCCATTCGCGCAGCCGGCCAGCAGCTTGATGGAACGGCGTGGTCACGCGGCAGCGCGTATCGATGAACAGGCGCGCAAAAGCGTCAGACACGCCCGCGCGCTGCAACACCTCGGCCTCGACGCGCAACGCCGTCGGGTGCACCACCACCGGGCTCGCCAGCACGGTCGCCACGCCGGCATGGAAGCTGCCCGCGCCGAACTGCGAGAAGGTGTGATGGCGGCCGTCGGCCAGCACCACGTTGTGGCCGGCCTGCGCGCCGCCGTTGAAGCGCACCACGGTGTGCGCACCCCAGGCGCCGCACAGGAAATCGGTGAAGCGGCCCTTACCGCAGTCGCCGAAACCGAGGCCGAGCAGCGAGACGTAGCGCGTCGAAGTCAACGGCAGGCCGTCAGCCGAAGAGTCGCTTCCACCACGAGCTGCGCGCCCCATTGCCTGCGGCGGGCGTGGCACGGCGCGGTGCGGTCGGATCGAGTAGCGCGGCGTAGCCGTCCAGCGCGTGCAGCACGCCGCCCACGCGTTCCTTGGCCATGCCGGTGGCGCCCATCACGCGGGCCAGCGCGTCGAGGCTGGGCACGGCCTTCTCGGTGAGCGCGACGATGCCGGCGGCCACGGCGCAGGCGTCGTCGGGCGAGTCCATGCAGATCACGTGGTCGCCCAGCAGCTCGCGCCAGCGCGGCTCGCAGCGGCGGCGACGCTGTGCGTCGGGGATCAAAAAGAACAGGTGCGTGGTCTCGGCCGCGGCGGCGATGACCTCCTCGATGGGAATGTCCTCGTCGAGCTTCTCGCCGATGAGCCCTTCGACCTGGTGGCGCGACACGGCCGGGTACGGCAGTTCGTCGCCCGTGATGAACAGGTAGCCGCGCTTCTTGCGCTTCACCCAGCAATCCATGTCGGTGTGCTGCGCCATGACGTAGAAGGCCAGCTCGTAGCTTTCTTCGCCGCTGCCCCCGCCGCCGCCTTCGAGGTAGCTCCAGGTGAGCCACTGGTCCATGAGGTTGGCGGTCGATTCGAACTGGCCCACCTGCAGCGGCGCCTGGTCGGAGGTGGCGTCGCCGATGGCCATGAACAGCAGCTGGGGGTCGGCCACGCCGCAGTCGGTCAAGAGCTTCATGAAGGTGGGCAGCTCGCGCCGTGCCAGGGTCTGCGGGATGTCGCCCATCGAGCCCGTGACGTCGAGCGCGAACACGATGCCCAGCGAGTTCGGATGGTCGGCGTTGTCGCGCGACTCGCGCACCTTGAGCCCCTGCGGGTTCATGAGCGCGTGCGTGGCGGTCTGCGTGAAGACTTCGCTGCCGGACTTGGCGGCGCGGTCGGCCACGATGGCCGCGTGGGCGGCGTGCGAATAGTTTCCGTAACCCATGGACGTGCTCCTTCGTGCGGGAAAAGTGAAAGGCTGGCGGCTAGCCGGCCGGCGCGGGGTCGAAGTGAACGAAGCGCGGCGGCCCGAAGGCCTCGCGCGAGGCCACCGACAGCGCCTGCTCGATGCCCTGCGCACCCAGGCGCTCGCAGGCCACGGCGTCGTCGCTGCACTCGCGCAGCAAGGCGGCCAGCGGCGCGGAGGTGGCGCTGTCGGACAGCAGCGCGCGCACGCTGCGCGCGGACGCCATCAGGTCGCGCCCGATGGCGCCGCCCGACACGTCCTGCCTGGCCTGCGACCAGCCGATGAGCAGCACGCCGTGGTCACGCGGATGCACGAGCGCATGCGCGGGCGCGAGCGCGCGGTGCGTCCAGCCGGCGCCGTGCACGAAGGCCAGCACCTCGAGCATGCGCCGCCAGAGCCAGACGGCATGGCGGGCGTCGATGCCTTGCGGATTGGCCTGCTGCACTTCCTGCAGGCTGCCCCAGAAACCGGTCGGGTGGCGCAGTCCGAGCGCCTGCCGCTCGCCGTCGCCCAGGCCTTGCGCCACGCCCAGGCCCAGCGGCTGCGGCAGCCGCCGCGTGAAGTAGGCCGCGCCGGGCACCGACAGGGCTTGCAGCGCCTGCAGCACGGCGGCCTCGCGCGCCAGCACGGCGTCGCCCGCCGCGTCGCGCGCGAGCTTGATCGTCACGCGCTCGGGCACGGCGCCCAACCGTTCGGCCAGCAGCACCTCGCTGTGTTCGCCCTGGCCCAGCGGCGCGAGCACGCGGTAGTGCGCGCCGCGCCATTGCAGCAGCCGACCGGTGTCCGTGAGCTGCGCCGCGTTGGCGCGTCGCCAGGCGGCGCGGAAGCTCTCGCGCTCGACGGTCTCGGTGCCGCGCGTGATGGTGGCGCCGCAGTAGCCGCAGTTGACGGTGCGCCAGCGCGCCGCGCGCGGCAGCGGGGCCGAGCATTGGGGGCAACTCAGTGCAAGCAGCGACAGCATGGCCGCGCCCTCCTCTTCAGTCTTCTTGCGGCGCGGCTGGGTCCGGCGACGCCAGCACGCGGTCGATGCGGCGCCCTTCGAGCGCCACGACCTCGAAGCACCAGCCCGCGCAGTCGATGTGCTCGCCCACGGCGGGCAGGTGGCCCGACACGGACATGAGCAGGCCCGCCACGGTGTTGTAGCGCCCACGCTCTTCGTCGGGCAGCTCGCGGATGCCCAGGCGCGCGCGCAGCTCCGACACGGGCATGAGGCCGTCGAGCTCCCACATGCCGTCGGCGCGCTGGTGGGCCCAGGCGTCGGCCTGCATGCCGGGCTGCAGCTCGCCGGTGATGGCCTCGAGCAGGTCGCGCGGGGTCATGAGGCCCTGCACCACGCCGTACTCGTCGACCACGAACACCAGCCGGCCGGCGCGCGTGCGGAACTGCTCGAGCAGCTCCATGCCGGTGAGCGTCTCGGGCACGAACACGGCCGGCGTGGCCTCCTGGCCGAGCACGCCCTTGTGGGCGGAACCCAGGCGCAGCAGGTGCGCCACGCTGATCACGCCGACCACGTCGTCCAGCGAGTTGCGGCACACGGGGTACCACGAGTGCACGAGGTTGAGCGCCGCCGCGTCCGCCACCTTCTGCAGCGCCTGCGCCACGGTGTTGGAGGCGTCGAGCCATTCGATGTCGGCGCGCGGGATCATGAGCGACGACAGGCGGCGGTCGTCCAGGTGGAACACGTTGCGCACCATCTGGTGCTCGTGCTGCTCGATCACGCCGGCGTCCACGCCTTCTTCGAGGCTGGCCGAGATTTCTTCTTCGGTGACCGAGCGCGCGGCGTTGGCGTCGATGCGCAGCAGCTTCAGCGTGGTGGCGGTGGCGCCGGCCAGCAGCCACACGAAGGGCTTGGCCGCCTTGGCCAGCCCGCGCATGGGACGCGACACGAAGCGCGCCACCGGCTCGGGGTACAGCTGGCCGATGCGCTTGGGCACCAGCTCGCCGAAGATGATGGTGAAGAAGGTGATGCAGGTCACCACCACCGCGGTCGACACGATGCTGGAGGTGCCGGCGCCCATGCCCAGGCCTTCCATCCACACGGCGAGCGGCGCCGCGAAGGCGGCCTCGCCCACGATGCCGCTGAGCATGCCGATGGAGGTGATGCCGATCTGCACGGTCGAGAGGAATTGCGTGGGCGATTCCATCAGCTTCAGCGCGGCCTCCGCCCCGGTGTCCCCCGTTTCGGCCAAGGCCGCGAGGCGTGCGCGGCGGCTGGTGGAAAGGGCCATTTCGGACATTGCGAACACCGCATTGAGGGTGGTCAGCAAGGCCAGCAGGAAGACATCCATGAACAGGGGGAGAGAATGAGGGAATGTCACTTTACTGTATCGGCGACGTCCAGGGCTGCGATGCCCCCCTGGGCCGGCTGCTCGACAAGATCGATTTCTCCCCCAGCCGCGACACCCTCGTGGTGCTCGGCGACCTGGTCAACCGGGGCCCCGATTCGGCCGCGGTGCTGCGCCGCCTGCAGGGCTACGGCGCCTCGGCGTTGAGCCTGCTGGGCAACCACGACCTGCACCTGCTGGGCGTGGCGCACGGCGTGCGCAAGGGCGGCCGCAAGGACACGGTGGCCGGCCTGCTGGCCGCGCCCGACAGCGCGGCGATGCTCGACTGGCTGCGCCAGCAGCACATGGCGCTGCACATGCAGGTCGGCGGCGGCGACCTGCTGATGGTGCATGCCGGCGTGCTGCCGCAGTGGACGGTGGGCGACACGCTGGCGCTGGCGTCGGAGGTCGAGTCGGTGCTGCGCGGGCCCGCGCTGGGCGACTTCCTGCACGAGATGTACGGCAACACGCCCGACCACTGGGACGACGCGCTCGCGGGCCACGCGCGGCTGCGCGTGATCGTCAATGCGCTCACGCGCCTGCGCTACTGCACGCCAGAGGGCGTGATGGAGTTCGAGAGCAAGGACGGCGCCATTCCCGGCCCCGAGGGCTACCTGCCGTGGTTCGACGTGCCGGGCCGCAAGACGGCCGCGGCCACCGTCGCCTTCGGCCACTGGTCGACGCTGGGCTGGCTCTCGCGGCCCGACCTGCTGTCGACCGACACGGGCTGCGTGTGGGGCGGCTGCCTCAGTGCGGTGCGCTTCGGCGCGACGCTGGACCAGCGCGAGCTGGTCCAGGTGGAGTGCGAGCAGGCGCAGAAGCCCGGCAAAGGGGCCTGACGGGCACCCGCCCCGTTCGGGGGCTCAGAACCCGTGCGTCATCAGCGCATAGACCGTCTGCACGCCGGTCACGTAGTTGCCCATGCGCAGGTTCTCGTTCGCCGCGTGCTGGTTGTTGTCGGCGTTCACCAGCGGAATGATCGCGAACGGCACCTGCAGCACGCGCACGATTTCCGCCGTCGGCACGGTGCCGCCCATCATGCGGATGCGCACCGGCTCGGGCGTGGTGCCGAAGGTGTCGGTCAGCGCCTTGTAGGCCCACTGGCCGATCGGTGAGTTGATCGGCGAGCCCGCCGCGTCGGCGCCCTCGCTGCGGTAGCTGAAGCTGGCGAGCTTGTCGTAGCGGGCGCGCTCCTCGTCGGTCGGCGCGCCCTTCACGAGGTGGTAGCCCTGCTTGACGATGTGCGCCTCGATGAGCTTGCCCAGGTAGGGCGCGTCGGAGTCGGGCGTGGTGCGCAGGTCCATCTCGGCCTCGGCCTTGTCGGGGACGATGTTCGCCACCTTGTCGCCCACGGCCGCCGAGGCCATGCCGCGCACGTTCAGCGAGGGGTACTGCATCGCCTCCTGGTAGTTGGCGCCGACCCGGTCGGTGCGCGCGATGCCCAGGCGGCGCTTGAGCGCGGCCTCGTCGTCGGGCACGGCGGCCATGATCTTGCGCTCGGCCTCGCCGATCTTCACGCGGTCGTAGTAGCCGGGCACGGTCACGCGCCCGGTGTCGTCCTTCATCGTGGCCAGCAGGCTGGCCAGGCGCTGGGCCGGGTTGGGCGCGTAGTTGCCGTAGTGCCCGCTGTGCAGCGGCACCTTGGCGCCGTACACGGTGAGCCGCGCATCGGCCGCGCCGCGGTTGCCGAACACCAGCGTGGGCCGGTTGGTGGCGTGCATGGGGCCGTCGTGGATCACGATGGCGTCGCTGCGCAGCAGCTCGCGGTGGGCCTGCATGACCTGGCTGATCGACGGCGAACCCTTTTCTTCCTCGCTGTCGAGGATCACCTTCACGTTGACCGCCGGCTGGCCGCCGCCGGCCTTGAGCGCGTCGATGGCCGCCAGCAACATCATGATCGGGCCCTTGTCGTCCGCCGAGGCCCGGCCGAACACGCGCCACTCGGGGTCCAGCGGGCCGCTGAAGAGCGGGGCCGCGTCGATCTCCTCCCACTCGCCCTTGTCCGTCCTGCGCTTGAGCACGGGCGTCCACGGGCTCTTTTGCGCCCACTGTGCGGGAATCACCGGCTGCCCATCGAGGTGCATGTAGAAGAGCACCGTCTTGCGCGCGGGGTCGCTGCCCGGGAACTCGGCATACAGCATCGGCTTGCCGCTGTTGGGCAGCTGCTTCGTCGTGAAGCCGCGCTTGCGGAAGGCCTGCTCCAGCCAGTCGACGTTCTTGCGGATGTCCTCCGGCACGGTGGCGTCGTTGGGCAGGGCCAGCAACTCGAAGTACTCGCGGTAGGTGCCCTGCGCATGGCGCTCTGCCTGGGCCGGCGAGAGTTCGGCCGACTGCGCGAGGCCGTGGCCCAGCAGCAGGACGGCCGTGGGGAGCAGCGCCAACAGGCGACGGGATGAGCGGGGGGAAGGGGTGGGCATGGATGGCAGCGCAGAAGGGAGCAGGACGGGGAACCGGGGATCTGCGCAGCATAAAAAGCGGGCACCTTTTCAACAATTGCTATTTTCTTGAGCTACCTTTGCATTCCTTGCAAACCTCACACTCCCCCATGTCCAGCCGCCGCCTGCAGGAAACCTCGCTGCGCTACTTCCTCGAAGTGGCCCGCACGGGCTCGCTCACCGAGGCGGCCGCGCGGCTGAACGTCAGCATCTCGGCCATCAGCCGCCAGGTGGCCGCGCTCGAAACCCTGGTGGGCGCGCCGCTGTTCGAGCGCCGCCCGCGCGGCATGGCGCCCAGCGCCGCGGGCGAGCTGCTGGCGGCGCACGCGCTGCGCGGCGCGCTGGAGGCCGAGCGCGTGCTGTCGGACATCCAGGCGCTGCAGGGGCCGCTGAGCGGGCGGGTGCGCATCGCCTGTTCCTCGGGCTTCGCCAACGAGTTCCTGCCGCGCACCATCGCGGCGTTCCGCGAACAGTACCCGGGCGTGCGCTTCCGGCTCGATGCCACCGGCCCGACGCAGGTGAGCGATGCCGTGCTGCTCGGCGAAGCGGACATCGGCCTGACCTACAGCCGCGCGGCGGTGCGCGGCATCCGGGTCGAGCACCGCCAGCCGGCGTCGGTGTTCGCGATCATGCGACCCGACCATGCGCTGGCGAAGTCGCGCAGCGTGACGTTGGCGCAGATGCATCCCTTCCCCATCGCGCTGGGCAGCCCCGAGAACACGGTGCGCCAGCTGTTCGACGTGGGCTGCAGCAACCGCGGCCTGGTGTTCGAGCCCGTGCTGGTGAGCAACCGTTTCGAGGCGCTCGCCAACTTCGTGCTGCAGGGCGGCGGCCTGGCCATCACGGGAGAGATCACGGTGCGCGACCGCGTGCAGCGCGGCGAACTGGTGGCGGCCGAGATCCGCGAGCCCGGCATGCGCGGGCGTTCGGTCGAGCTGCAGACGCTGGCCGATCGCACGCTGCCCGAGGTGGTGCGCACCTTCCTGGACTACCTGCGCGAGCAGTTGCCGGCGACCGGTGGCACGCCCAGGGCACGCACGCGCAAGGCCGCCTGAGCTCAGCCGCGCGCGGGCCCGGACCCCGGGAAGCTGATCACCCGGCGCTGCGTCGCGCCCGAGGGGCGCAGCAGCCCGCGCCGCGTGGCCTCGTGCACGGCCTGTGTGCGCGAATGGACCGACAGCTTGCGGTAGATGCTCTTGATCTGGCTGGCGACCGTGCTGTCGGAGCGGTGCAGCGCCTCGGCCACGCGCCGGTTGCTCCAGCCCTGGGCCACGAGCTCCAGCACCTTCAGTTCGCGCGGCGAGAGCAGGCCCTCGTCGCAGGCCGCTTCGCGCGATCTGTCGAGCCCGTGTGCCTCCAGCGCAGCTTCCTCGATGTCGCAAAGAATCTGCCGCGCCGTGCGCGCAGCAGCCCACACGTCGCCGCGCTCGACCGCCGCCATCAGGTTGGCCAGGTCCAGCTGGTTGGCCTGGGCAAAAAGCCGCGCCGCGGCGTTCGCGGCCACCGCGGGGCTCAAGGGCGGTGCGTCGTCCAGTTCCGAAATGGCACGCAGCTCGGCGCTTCCTTTGGACATGTCAATGCTCGCTCGGTCGATCAACGCTAGGGGAAAAAAGTAAACCCGGCGTCCCTCTGCCACGAAATGCAATGCAAGGACGCCTCTCGCGAGCCTGAGGTCGCTTTGTAAACAGCCTTGACCTTCCGTCTCAGTTCTTGGGAGAATTTCGCAAAATCTGTGATTTTTTAACGCTTAGTTAGTACTATTTGGCGGGCATGGACCCCCCAGCCCCTTGGCGCCGCTCCGACCTCGCCCTATGACGCAC
>NZ_JBWKYF010000123.1:0-10632 GCF_059423605.1 Variovorax sp. GW460-12-1-14-LB1 | reverse complement strand
GCTCACGTTGCTGTTCGTCGTGCTCAAGCCGGTGGACAGGCTGGAGATGCCGCTGGTCGCAGTGCTCAGGCCAGACGACGTCGAGGTCGACAAGCTGCTCACGTTGCTGTTCGTGGTGCTCAGGCCCGTCGACAGGCTCGAGATGCCGCTGGTTGCCGTACTCAAACCCGACGACGTCGAGGTCGAGAGACTGCTGACGTTGCTGTTGGTCGTGCTCAGCCCGGTCGACAGGCTGTCGATGCTGCTCGTCGCAGTGCTCAGGCCAGACGACGTGGAGGTCGACAAGCTGCTCACGTTGCTGTTCGTCGTGCTCAAGCCCGTGGACAGGCTGGAGATGCCGCTGGTCGCAGTGCTCAAACCCGACGACGTCGAAGTCGAGAGGCTGCTGACACTGCTGTTGGTCGTGCTCAAGCCGGTCGACAAGCTATCGATGCGACTCGTAGCCGTGCTCAA
Organism: Variovorax sp. GW460-12-1-14-LB1; assembly: GCF_059423605.1. Taxonomy (NCBI): domain Bacteria; kingdom Pseudomonadati; phylum Pseudomonadota; class Betaproteobacteria; order Burkholderiales; family Comamonadaceae; genus Variovorax; species Variovorax sp. GW460-12-1-14-LB1. The sequence continues at coordinate 10,179 of NZ_JBWKYF010000123.1, read as the reverse complement.
ACCCGAGGACGTCGAGGTCGAGAGGCTGCTGACGTTGCTGTTCGTCGTGCTCAGCCCGGTCGACAGACTGTCGATGCTGCTCGTCGCAGTGCTCAAGCCGGACGACGTGGAGGTCGACAAGCTGCTCACGTTGCTGTTCGTGGTGCTCAGGCCGGTCGACAAGCTATCGATGCCGCTGGCAGCAGTGCTCAGGCCACTCGACGTGGACGTCGACAGGCTGCTGACGTTGCTGTTGGTCGTGCTCAACCCGGTCGACAGGCTGTCGATGCTGCTCGTCGCAGTGCTCAAGCCGGACGACGTGGAGGTCGAAAGACTGCTGACATTGCTGTTCGTCGAGCTCAGGCCCGTGGACAGGCTGGAGATGCCGCTCGTGGCGGTACTGAGGCCGGACGAAGTGGACGTCGACAGGCTGCTCACATTGCTGTTCGTCGTGCTCAGACCCGTCGACAGGCTCGAGATGCCGCTGGTCGCCGTGCTCAAGCCACTCGACGTCGAGGTCGAAAGGCTGTCCAGGTTGCTGTTCGTCGTGCTCAGGCCAGTGGACAGACTGGAAATGCCACTGGTCGCCGTGCTGAGCCCCGTCGACAGGCTATCGATGCCACTCGCGACCGTGCTCAGCCCGCTCGACGTGGACGTCGACAGGCTGCTCACGTTGCTGTTCGTGGTGCTCAGGCCCGTCGACAGACTGGAGATACCGCTGGTTGCCGTGCTCAAGCCGGTCGAGAGGCTATTGATGCTGCTCGTGGCCGTGCTCAAGCCGGACGACGTGGAGGTCGACAGGCTGCTCACATTGCTGTTCGTGGTGCTCAGGCCCGTAGACAGGCTCGAGATACCGCTGGCGGCCGTGCTCAAGCCACTCGACGTGGACGTCGACAGGCTGTCCAGGTTGCTGTTCGTGGAGCTGAGGCCAGTAGACAAGCTGGAGATACCGCTGGTCGCAGTACTCAAACCAGACGACGTCGAGGTCGAAAGGCTGCCAATGCTGCTCGTCGCCGTGCTCAAGCCAGACGACGTCGAAGTCGACAGGCTCGAAATACCACTGGTTGCCGTGCTCAAGCCGCTCGAGGTGGATGTCGACAAGCTGTCCAGGTTGCTATTGGTGGTGCTCAGGCCGGTGGACAGGCTGGCGATGCCGCTGGTCGCCGTGCTCAGCCCTGACGACGTGGACGTCGACAGGCTGCTCACATTGCTGTTGGTCGTGCTCAGACCGGTCGACAGGCTGTTGATGCCACTGGTGGCAGTGCTCAAACCAGACGACGTCGAAGTCGAAAGACTTTCGATGCTGCTCGTGGCCGTACTCAGACCGGACGAGGTCGAGGTCGACAAGCTGCTGACGTTGCTGTTCGTCGTGCTCAGCCCCGTGGACAGGCTCGAGATACCGCTGGTGGCCGTGCTCAGACCCGACGATGTGGACGTGGAGAGGCTGTCGATGCTGCTCGTCGCGGTGCTCAGGCCAGACGACGTCGAGGTCGACAAGCTGCTGACGTTGCTGTTGGTCGTGCTCAAGCCAGTGGACAGGCTGGAGATGCCGCTGGTGGCAGTGCTCAGACCCGACGAGGTCGAAGTCGACAGACTGTCGATGCTGCTCGTCGCCGTGCTCAAGCCAGACGATGTCGACGTCGACAGGCTGCTGACGTTGCTGTTCGTCGTGCTCAGGCCGGTAGACAGGCTATCGATGCCACTGGTCGCCGTACTCAAGCCCGACGACGTGGACGTCGACAGGCTGTCGATACGGCTGTTCGTCGTGCTCAAGCCAGACGAAGTCGAGGTCGACAAGCTGCCGACGTTGCTGTTCGTGGTGCTCAGACCCGTGGACAGGCTGGAGATACCGCTGGTGGCCGTGCTCAAGCCGCTCGACGTGGACGTCGACAAGCTGTCCAGGTTGCTGTTGGTGGTGCTCAGGCCGGTGGACAGGCTCGAGAAGCCACTGGTCGCCGTGCTCAAGCCCGTCGACAGGCTGTCGATGCTGCTCGTGGCCGTGCTCAGGCCGGACGATGTAGACGTCGACAAGCTGCTAATGCTGCTGTTCGCCGTGCTCAAACCCGACGACGTGGAGGTCGAGAGGCTGCCGACGTTGCTGTTCGTCGTGCTCAACCCAGTGGACAGGCTGGAGATGCCGCTGGTGGCGGTGCTCAGACCCGACGAGGTCGAGGTCGAGAGGCTGCCGACGTTGCTGTTCGTGGTGCTCAGACCTGTGGACAGGCTGGAGATACCACTGGTCGCGGTGCTCAAACCAGAGGACGTAGACGTCGAAAGGCTGTCGATGCTGCTCGTCGCCGTGCTCAGACCGGACGACGTCGAGGTCGACAGGCTGCTCACATTGCTGTTCGTCGTGCTCAAGCCAGTCGACAGGCTGGAGATACCGCTGGTGGCAGTGCTCAAACCAGACGACGTGGACGTCGATAGGCTGTCGATGTTGCTCGCCGCCGTGCTCAGGCCGCTCGACGTGGATGTCGAAAGGCTATCGATACGGCTGTTGGTCGTGCTCAGGCCCGACGACGTCGAAGTCGACAGGCTCGAAATTCCACTGGTTGCAGTGCTCAGACCGCTCGACGTGGAGGTCGAAAGGCTGTCTAGGTTGCTGTTCGTGGAGCTGAGGCCGGTAGACAGGCTGGAGATGCCACTGGTCGCGGTGCTCAAACCAGAGGACGTCGAGGTCGACAGGCTGCTCACGTTGCTGTTCGTCGTGCTCAGACCCGTGGACAGGCTGGAGATACCGCTGGTGGCAGTGCTCAAACCAGACGACGTCGAAGTCGAAAGGCTGTCGATGCTGCTCGTGGCCGTGCTCAGACCGGACGAGGTCGAGGTCGACAAGCTGCTGACATTGCTGTTCGTGGTACTCAGGCCGGTAGACAGGCTGGAGATCCCGCTGGTGGCGGTGCTCAGACCCGACGACGTCGACGTCGAAAGGCTATCAATGCTGCTCGTGGCCGTGCTCAAGCCCGACGACGTGGACGTCGACAGGCTGCTGACGTTGCTGTTCGTGGTGCTCAGACCGGTCGACAGGCTGGAGATCCCACTGGTCGCCGTGCTCAAACCCGATGACGTCGAAGTCGAAAGGCTATCGATGCTGCTCGTAGCCGTGCTCAAACCAGACGACGTCGAGGTCGAAAGGCTGCTCACGTTGCTGTTCGTCGTGCTCAGGCCCGTGGACAGGCTGGAGATCCCGCTGGTCGCCGTGCTCAGACCCGACGATGTCGAAGTCGACAGGCTGCCCACGTTGCTGTTCGTCGTGCTCAGGCCCGTCGACAAGCTGGAGATGCCGCTGGTCGCCGTGCTCAAGCCACTCGACGTCGAGGTCGAAAGGCTGTCCAGGTTGCTGTTCGTGGTGCTGAGGCCGCTCGACGTGGACGTCGACAGGCTGTCGATACGGCTGTTGGCTGTGCTCAGACCCGACGATGTCGAAGTCGACAGGCTGCCCACATTGCTGTTCGTGGTGCTCAGGCCTGTAGACAGGCTGGAGATGCCGCTCGTGGCGGTGCTGAGGCCAGACGACGTGGAAGTCGACAGGCTGCTGACGTTGCTGTTGGTCGTGCTCAGACCAGTCGACAGGCTGTCGATGCCACTCGTGGCTGTGCTCAAGCCGCTCGAAGTGGAGGTCGACAGGCTGCTGACATTGCTGTTTGTCGTGCTCAGGCTCGTGGACAGGCTAGAGATCCCGCTGGTCGCCGTGCTCAGGCCACTCGACGTAGAAGTCGACAGGCTGCTCACGTTGCTGTTCGTCGTGCTCAGGCCCGTCGACAAGCTCGAGATGCCGCTGGTTGCTGTACTCAGACCGCTCGAAGTAGACGTCGAGAGGCTGTCGATGCTGCTCGTGGCGGTGCTCAGACCCGACGAAGTCGAAGTCGACAGGCTGCTCACGTTGCTGTTCGTGGTGCTCAGCCCGGTCGACAGGCTCGAGATGCCACTCGTCGCCGTGCTCAGCCCCGAGGACGTGGAGGTCGAAAGGCTATCGATTCGACTGTTGGTCGTGCTCAAACCACTGGACGTCGAGGTCGACAAGCTGCCCACGCTGCTGTTCGTGGTGCTCAAGCCCGTCGACAGGCTGGCGATGCCACTGGTCGCAGTGCTCAGGCCCGACGATGTCGAAGTCGACAGGCTGCTCACGTTGCTGTTGGTCGTGCTCAGGCCAGTAGACAAGCTGGAGATGCCACTGGTCGCGGTGCTCAATCCACTCGACGTGGAAGTCGAGAGGCTGTCCAGGTTGCTGTTGGTGCTGCTCAGAGCCGTAGACAGGCTCGAGATGCCGCTGGTCGCCGTGCTCAGGCCGGACGACGTCGAGGTCGAGAGGCTGCTGACGTTGCTGCTGGTCGTGCTCAGACCAGTCGAAAGGCTGTCGATGCCACTCGTGGCTGTGCTCAAGCCGCTCGAAGTGGAGGTCGACAGGCTGCTGACATTGCTGTTTGTCGAGCTCAGGCTCGTGGACAGGCTCGAGATCCCGCTGGTCGCTGTGCTCAGGCCGCTCGACGTAGAAGTCGACAGGCTGCTCACATTGCTGTTCGTCGTGCTCAGGCCAGTGGACAGGCTCGAGATGCCGCTGGTCGCCGTGCTCAGGCCGGACGACGTCGAGGTCGAGAGGCTGCTGACGTTGCTATTGGTCGTGCTCAGGCCCGTGGACAAGCTGGCGATGCCACTGGTCGCCGTGCTCAGACCGCTCGACGTAGACGTCGAGAGGCTGTCGATGCTGCTCGTGGCGGTGCTCAGGCCCGACGATGTGGAGGTCGAAAGGCTATCGATTCGACTGTTGGTCGTGCTCAAACCGCTGGACGTCGAAGTCGACAAGCTGCCCACGTTGCTGTTCGTGGTGCTCAAGCCCGTCGACAGGCTGGCGATGCCACTGGTCGCGGTGCTCAGGCCCGACGACGTAGACGTCGAAAGGCTGTCCAGGTTGCTGTTGGTGCTGCTCAGAGCCGTAGACAGGCTCGAGATGCCGCTGGTCGCCGTGCTCAGGCCGGACGACGTCGAGGTCGAGAGGCTGCTGACGTTGCTGTTCGTCGTGCTCAAACCAGTCGACAGGCTGTCGATGCTGCTCGTCGCAGTGCTTAAGCCGGACGACGTGGAGGTCGAAAGACTGCTGACATTGCTGTTCGTCGTGCTCAGACCCGTGGACAGGCTGGAGATGCCGCTGGTGGCAGTGCTCAAACCAGACGACGTCGAGGTCGACAGACTGCTGACGTTGCTGTTCGTCGTGCTCAGGCCCGTCGACAAGCTGGAGATGCCGCTGGTCGCGGTGCTCAACCCGCTCGACGTGGAAGTCGAGAGGCTGTCCAGGTTGCTGTTGGTGCTGCTCAGAGCCGTGGACAGGCTCGCGATACCGCTGGTTGCCGTACTCAAGCCCGACGACGTCGAGGTCGACAGGCTGCTGACGTTGCTGTTCGTGGTGCTGAGACCGGTCGAAAGGCTGGAGATGCCGCTGGTCGCGGTGCTCAGGCCGGACGACGTCGAAGTCGACAGGCTGCTCACGTTGCTGTTGGTTGTGCTCAGGCCCGTAGACAGACTAGAGATGCCGCTGGTTGCCGTGCTCAAGCCGCTCGACGTCGAGGTCGACAAGCTGCTGACATTGCTGTTCGTGGTGCTCAGACCTGTGGACAGGCTGGAGATACCACTGGTCGCCGTGCTCAGGCCCGACGACGTAGATGTCGAGAGGCTGTCGATGCGGCTATTGGCCGTGCTCAGACCCGACGACGTCGAGGTCGACAAGCTGCCCACGTTGCTGTTCGTGGTGCTCAAGCCCGTGGACAGGCTCGAGATACCGCTGGTTGCAGTGCTCAGACCGCTCGAAGTAGACGTCGACAGGCTGTCGATGCTGCTCGTGGCAGTGCTCAGGCCGGACGACGTGGACGTCGACAGGCTGCTCACATTGCTGTTGGTCGTGCTCAGGCCCGTCGACAGACTGTTGATGCCGCTCGCAGCGGTACTCAAACCGGACGACGTGGACGTCGACAAGCTGCTGACGTTGCTGTTCGTGGTGCTCAGGCCCGTGGACAAGCTGGAGATGCCGCTGGTGGCAGTGCTCAGGCCCGACGACGTCGAGGTCGACAAGCTGCTCACGTTGCTGTTCGTCGTGCTCAGCCCCGTGGACAGGCTCGATATACCACTGGTCGCAGTGCTCAGGCCGCTCGACGTGGACGTCGAGAGACTGTCGATGCGGCTGTTGGTCGTGCTCAGACCCGACGATGTCGAGGTCGACAAGCTACCCACGTTGCTGTTCGTGGTGCTCAAGCCCGTGGACAGGCTGGAGATGCTGCTCGTGGCCGTGCTCAGGCCGGACGAGGTCGAAGTCGACAGACTGCTGACGTTGCTGTTGGTCGTGCTCAGGCCCGTCGACAAGCTGGAGATGCCGCTGGTCGCGGTGCTCAGACCCGACGACGTGGAGGTCGACAAGCTGCTGACGTTGCTGTTCGTCGTGCTCAGACCCGTGGACAGGCTCGAGATTCCACTGGTCGCAGTACTCAGGCCGCTCGACGTGGACGTCGAAAGGCTATCGATGCGGCTGTTGGTCGTGCTCAGGCCAGTCGACGTGGACGTTGACAGGCTGCCCACATTGCTGTTCGTCGTGCTCAAGCCCGTGGACAGGCTCGAGATTCCGCTGGTCGCCGTGCTCAGACCCGACGACGTCGACGTCGACAGGCTGCTGACATTGCTGTTGGTCGTGCTCAGGCCCGTCGACAGACTCGAGATACCACTGGTCGCCGTGCTCAAACCGGACGACGTCGAAGTCGACAGGCTGCTGACATTGCTGTTGGTCGTGCTCAGGCTCGTCGACAGACTCGAGATACCACTGGTCGCCGTGCTCAAACCGGACGACGTCGAAGTCGACAGGCTGCTGACGTTGCTGTTGGTCGTGCTCAAGCCAGTCGACAGACTCGAGATGCCACTGGTCGCCGTGCTCAGACCACTCGACGTCGATGTCGAAAGGCTGTCGATGCGGCTGCTGCTGGTGCTCAATCCGGACGACGTGGAGGTCGACAGGCTGCTGACGTTGCTGTTCGTGGTGCTCAGGCCAGTCGACAGGCTGGAGATGCCGCTGGTCGCCGTGCTCAGCCCGCTCGACGTCGATGTCGACAGGCTGCTGACGTTGCTATTCGTTGTGCTCAACCCCGTGGAGAGGCTGGAGATGCCACTGGTAGCGGTGCTCAGGCCAGACGACGTGGACGTCGAGAGGCTGTCGATGCGGCTGTTGGTCGTGCTCAGACCCGACGACGTCGAGGTCGAGAGGCTGCCGACGTTGCTGTTCGTTGTGCTGAGGCCAGTCGACAGACTGGAGATGCCGCTGGTTGCGGTGCTCAGACCCGACGACGTGGAGGTCGACAGGCTGCCGACATTGCTGTTCGTTGTGCTCAGGCCAGTCGACAGACTCGAGATGCCACTGGTCGCCGTGCTCAGACCGCTCGACGTCGATGTCGAAAGGCTGTCGATGCGGCTGCTGCTGGTGCTCAGTCCGGACGACGTAGAAGTCGACAGGCTGCTGACGTTGCTGTTCGTGGTGCTCAGGCCAGTCGACAGGCTGGAGATGCCGCTGGTGGCCGTGCTCAAACCGGACGACGTCGAAGTCGACAGGCTGCTGACGTTGCTGTTGGTCGTGCTCAGGCCGCTTGAAGTCGACGTCGACAGGCTGTCGATGCGGCTGCTGCTGGTGCTCAGGCCCGACGATGTGGACGTCGACAAGCTGCCGACGTTGCTGTTCGTGGTACTCAGACCTGTGGACAGGCTGGAGATCCCGCTCGTCGCTGTGCTGAGGCCCGACGACGTCGACGTCGACAGGCTGTCGATGCGGCTGTTGGTCGTGCTGAGGCCGGTCGACGTGGAGGTCGAAAGACTGCCGACGTTGCTGTTCGTGGTGCTCAGGCCGGTCGACAGGCTCGAGATGCTGCTCGTGGCCGTGCTCAGTCCCGACGACGTCGAAGTCGACAGGCTGTTGATGCGACTGCTCGCCGTGCTCAGGCCCGACGATGTGGATGTCGACAGGCTGGCGACGTTGCTGTTCGTGGTGCTCAGGCCCGTCGACAAGCTGGAAATGCCGCTGGTCGCCGTACTCAAACCACTCGACGTGGAAGTCGACAGGCTGTCCAGTTCGCTGTTCACCGTACTCAAGCCCGTGGACAGGCTCGAGATGCCGCTGGTCGCCGTGCTCAAACCGGTCGATGTGGAGGTCGAGAGGCTGTTGAGGCGGCTGTTGGTCGTGCTCAGGCCGGACGACGTGGACGTCGACAGGCTGCTCACGTTGCTGTTCGTGGTGCTCAGGCCGGTCGACAGGCTGGAGATGCCGCTCGATGTCGAAGTCGACAGGCTGCTGACATTGCTGTTCGTTGTACTCAGCCCTGACGACGTCGAGGTCGACAGACTGTTGACGCGGCTGTTGGCGGTGCTCAGCCCCGAGGACGTGGAGGTCGACAGCGACCCCACCGTGCTGGCGACCGAGTACAACTGGCTGCCATTGATCGCATCGGTCGAGGTGGAGGTCACCTGGCCCGCCGCCACATTGGTGATCTGGCGCTCAGCGCCCGCCGAACCAACGCTCACGACACTGGTCGGTGTGGCGCCGGCAAACCCGCCCAGCACAACCCCGTTGACCGTCGCATTGGCAGTCGGAACCGCCGCGGCGGTCACGCTGTTACTACCAAGCGCGACGCTGTTGTCGTTGCCGGCGCTGGCTCCCGTGCCGATCGCCACGGCGTTGGCGCCGGCGCTCTTCGCGCCGCCATCCACCGTCAGGTTGCCGCCGATGGCCACGCTGTTCGTTCCGCTGGCATTTGTCGCCCGGCCGATGGCCACGGCCTGCTCGCCCGACGCGACCGAGCCACCGTTGCCGGTTCCGTCCCCGCCCCCTACCGCGACCGATGAAGTCCCGCTGGCCTTGGCGTCGTTGCCCAGGGCGTAAGCCCCTTTGCCCGAGGCTTTGGCACCAGAGCCGATTGCCGTCGAGCTGTGAGAGCTCGCCTGGGCGTTGTTCCCGATCGCGAGAGAGTAATCAGCAATTGCATACGCACTGTTGTTGCCCGACGTGCCGCTGCCATTGCCATTGCCAATGGCGATGGCATTGGTCACCGAGTTCGGTGCGTACCCGCCGCCGAGCTGATAGGAAGCGTGTCCCCCCGTCGCGACAGCCATGAGCGTCGCCGCTGCGACTGCCGCTCGAACCAGCTTCGATGTGCTCTTCTTTCCCCTCGCCGAAGTGATTTCAGACGCCGCAACCCAGGCCCCCAGGGCTTCATTCCAGATACTTCGGTAAGACTTGTTCATATTCTTCGAGCTCGGTTCGCAGAGGGCGGGCGCGGTATCAACGGCGGAGGAAGGCAACGACCGCCCGCGGTTCGTCGCCCCAGCCAGGGTCGTAGTTACCCTGACGTTCACAATGGACGCGGTAATGTACGCAGCCGTTTACATTTGCAGCCATTTCGGTCTACCGGAAACCGTGAAATGATGATTTAGTTCACAAACTTTCACGATTGGCGACAAATCCAGGCGCGGCGATGTCGCTGTGGAACGTCGATCCGAACGCCCCGCCTAGAATCGCCGCCGCTGTCTGTCACAGCGGTTTTCCTCACAAAAGGTGCCCAATGAAGCCGTTTCCCCCCCGTTTCCTGGCCGCATGCACGCTGGCCCTGGCCGGTTCCTGCGCCCTGGCGCAGGACGGCAACTCCGCCGACGAACTCGTCCAGGCGGGCCTCAGCAGCCTCAAGCAGATCGATGAGAACCGGGCGGGAGAGATCTGGGATACCGCGTCTGCGTTTGTGAAGACTCGCTTTCCCAAGGCCGAATTCGTTGCCAACACGCAACGCTCGCGCCAGACCGTGGGCGTCGTGGCCCGCCGTGACTGGGCCAGCGTGACCCGCATCCGCTACCTGGACGACAGCACCGGCATCCCTGCAGGCCTGTACGCCAACGTCGACTTCGCCACCCGCCTGACCAACGACAAGACGGTCTTCGAAAAAGTCAGCTTCCGCCTCGAACCCCAAGGCTGGCGCCTGACGGGCTACATCCCCCGCGAAAACCAATGACCACCGCCTCGGGTGCCGGCCTGCGCATCGGCATCACGATCGGCCTTCACCACGAGGCCGAGACCCTCTGGAACAACGGCATCAAGCAGAACGCCGTGTTCCTGGCAGAGGCGCTGAAGCACTGCCCCAGCGTCGCCTCGGTGGTGCTGGTCAACACCACCGCCACCCCCATCACCCC
>NZ_JBWKYF010000122.1:0-11504 GCF_059423605.1 Variovorax sp. GW460-12-1-14-LB1 | reverse complement strand
GCACGCATCCGCAAGTAAGTCAGCAAGCCAGCCCGTCCCTCACCGAAGCTCCCCATGAAGATCCTCGTTCTCCACGGCCCCAACCTCAACCTGTTCGGTCGCCGCGAACCGCACATCTACGGCAAGACCACGCTCGCCGAAATCAACGCGCAGCTGCAGGCCCTCGCCGTCGAACTCGGCGTGACGCTGGACACCATCCAGTCGAACCACGAAGGCGACCTGATCGACTTCCTGCACACCCACATCGACGATGCGCAGGGCGCGCTGGTGAACCCCGCCGGCCTCACGCAGCACGGCGTGCCGCTGCACGACGCGATCAAGGCCATGCCGTTCCCGACCATCGAGGTCCACATGTCCAACATCGCCGCGCGCGAAGCATGGCGCGCGCATTCGATCATCTCGCCGGCGGTGAAGGGCACGGTCCAGGGCCTGGGCCCGCTGTCGTACCTGGCCGCGTTGCGCGCGCTGGTCGACATGCAGCGCCAGGCGCAGGCGCAAGCACAGGCCTCCGCATGACCCGCTGGCTCGACCGGTGCTGCACCGGCATCGAGGCGCTGATCGCGGCCGCGCTCGCGGTCATGGTCGTGCTCGTGTTCGGCAACGTGGTGCTGCGCTACGGCTTCAACTCGGGCATCACGGTGTCCGAGGAAATCTCGCGCTGGCTCTTCATCTGGATGACCTTCCTGGGCGCCGTGGTGGCGCTGAAGGAGCACGGGCACCTGGGTGTGGACATGGTGGTGCAGAAGCTGCCCCCCATCGGCAAGAAGATCTGCCTGGCCGTCGGCCATGTGGTCATGCTCTACATCGTCTGGCTGCTGCTGCAGGGCAGCATCGCGCAGGCGCGCATCAACTGGGACGTGACGGCGCCCGTCACCGGTGCGTCGATGGCCATCGTCTACGCGGCGGGCATCGTGTTCTCGGTGCTGGCCGGGCTCATCCTGGCGCTCGACCTGCTGCGCCTGCTCACGGGCCGCATCGCCGACCATGAACTGGTGATGGTGCAGGAGTCGGAAGAAGCGGTGCAGCTGCAGCAGATCCTGGGTTCGCAAGACGGCAAGGAACCGGGAGCACGGCCATGACCATCGCTGTTTTTGTCGGCTCGCTGCTGCTCGCCATGGCGATGGGCATTCCCATCGCCTTCTCGCTGCTGGCCAGCGGCGTGGCGCTGATGTGGCACCTCGACCTGTTCGACGCGCAGATCCTCACGCAGAACGTGATCGGCGGCGCCGACAGCTTTCCGCTGCTGGCCGTGCCCTTCTTCATGCTCGCGGGCGAGATCATGAACGTGGGCGGGCTGTCCAAGCGCATCGTCGACTTCGCGCTCGCGCTGGTCGGCCATGTGAAAGGCGGCCTGGGCTACGTGACCATCATGGCGGGCTGCCTGCTGTCGGCGCTCTCGGGCTCGGCCGTGGCCGACGCCGCCGCGCTCACCGCGCTGCTGCTGCCGATGATGGTGCGCGCGGGCCACGACAAGCCGCGCGCGGCCGGCCTCATTGCGGCCACCGGCGTGATCGGCCCCGTGATCCCGCCGAGCATCGGCCTGGTGATCTTCGGCGTGGCGGCGAACGTGTCGATCTCCAAGCTGTTTCTCGCGGCCATCGTGCCGGGCCTGCTGATCGGCGGCGCGCTGTGGATCACCTGGGCCTGGCTGGTGCGGCGCGAAAAGATCGTGCCGCCGCCGCGCAAGTCGTCGGCCGAGATCGCCGCCGCCTTCCGCAACGCGCTGTGGGCGCTGATGCTGCCGGTGATCATCCTCGTGGGCCTGCGCATGGGCGTGTTCACGCCCACCGAGGCCGCGGTGGTGGCCGCCGTGTACGCGCTGTTCGTGTCGACGGTGGTGTACCGCGAGATCACCTGGAAGGACCTGTACGCCATCTTCGTGAGCGCGGCCAAGACCAGCGCCATCGTGATGTTCCTGATCGCCGCGGCGATGGTGAGCGCCTGGCTCATCACGGTGGCCGACCTGCCCTCGAAGATCGTGGGCATGCTGCAGCCGTTCATGGGCAACCAGATGCTGCTCATGATCGCGATCATGGTGCTCGTGATGGTGGTGGGCACGGCGATGGACATGACGCCGACCATCCTCATCCTCACGCCGGTGCTCATGCCCGTGGTGAAGGCGGCCGGCATCGACCCCGTGTACTTCGGCGTGCTGTTCATCATCAACAACTCGATCGGGCTCGTCACGCCGCCGGTGGGCACGGTGCTCAACGTGGTGGCCGGCGTCGGCAAGATCTCGATGGACGACGTCACGCGCGGCGTGGTGCCGTTCATGCTGGCCGAGTTCGCGATCCTGTTCGTGATGGTGGCGTTTCCGCAGCTGGTGATCGTGCCGGCGCGGTGGTTCGGGGGCTGAGCCGATGCGCGCTATCTGTCTCGCCGCGCTCGCCCTGCTCACCGCCCTGCCCGCCGCTGCACAAGACCCCGAACGCGAAGTGCTGCCCGAGCAGCGCCAGCGGCTGGCCTTCATCGCGCCCTCCGGCCTCGCGCCGCTGGGCAGCGGCAAGATGGTGTTCAGCGCCTTCCATGTCACGACGGGCCAAGAGCTGTGGGTCACCGACGGCAGCAATGCCGGCACCACCCTGTTGAAAGACATCCGGCCGGGCTTCCGGGGGTCGTTCCCTGCCGGTCAGGTCGCGTTCAAGGGCCACGTCTACACCACGGCCACCGACGGCGCGAGCGGGCTCGAGCTCTGGCGCACCGACGGCACCGCCGCCGGCACGACGCAGGTGATCGACCTGCGCCCCGGCGAGGAAGGCGCGATGCCCAACGAGCTGACCGTGTTCCGCGACGCGCTCTACTTCGTGGCCGACGACGGCCAGACCGGCTTCCAGGTGTGGAAGACCACGGGCGATGCGAAGGGCACCACGCGCGTGTCCGCCGTCGACGCCGGACCGCGCGCTCTCACCCGCCAGCTCACCGTGGCCGGCCCGCGCCTGTTCTTCACCGCGACCACGCGCACGCACGGCCACGAACTCTGGGTGACCGACGGCACGCCCGAGCACACGCGCCTCGTGAAGGACATCCGCCCGGGCATCGAGGATGCGGGCATCCAGAACCTCACGGCCGTGGGCAACGACCTCTACTTCACCGCGCACGACGGCGAACACGGCGCCGAGCTGTGGAAGAGCGACGGCACCGCACACGGCACGCAGCTGGTGAAAGACCTGCGCCCGGGCGCCGCGCCCTCGCGGCCGACGCACCTGGCAGCGCTGGGCCGCACGCTGTACTTCTCGGCCGACGACGGCGTGCACGGCATCGAGCTGTGGAAGACCGACGGCACCGCGAAGGGCACGACGCTGGTGAAGGACATCCGCCCCGGCCCGAGCGGCGCCGTGTCGAGCGCGATCGCCGTGATGGGCGGCAAGCTCTACTTCGCGGCGACCGACGGCGTGTCGGGTGCGGAGCTGTGGCGCAGCGACGGCACGGCGGCGGGCACGGTGCGCGTGAAGGACATCGCACCGGGCGCGGAGAACGGCTCACCCGCGCGCTTCGCCGTCATCGGGGCGCGCCTGTGGTTCGCGGCGAACGGCGGCGGTGGCCGGGGCGTCGAGCCATGGACCAGCGACGGCACGCCCGCCGGCACGCGCGCCGTGGCCGACCTCGCCGCCGGCGAACGTCACGCGATGCCGCTGGGCTTTCGTGCGCTCGGCGACGCGGTGCTCTTCGTGGCCGACGACGGCCATGGCAACGACCGGCTGTGGTCGCACCGCAAGGACGGCAAGGTGACATTGATCGGCGATCCGCTCAAGGAGCGGCTGCGCTGACACCGAAGGCCTGTGTGGTTGCGTAGTCGCGCAAGGCCTGCTGCATGGCTACGGCGATGGCGGGGTGTGTCGGGTCGTGGCCCGCGCCCTGGGCCCAATGCAGCGGCGCGCCCAGCACCTGCGCCAGTGCCTGAGCGCCCTCGGGCGGACACAGCGCGTCCTGCGTGCCATGCACGATCAGTGTGGGAACAGCAGGCGATGCGGCGCAGCGCTGCAACAACGAGGGCGCATCGAGCCAGCAGCAATGCCGCAGGTAGTGGCTCTGCACGCGGTAGCGCGCCACGAGCCGCGGCAGCATCGCTTCGTCGATCGGCGGCGCTGTGCCTCCGGTGGCGAGGCGCTGTTCCCAGTCGGACCAGTGGCGCGTCAGCTCGCACTGCCGCTCCCAGGTGCCGTGCGCGAGGACCTCGGCGATCGGCACCGTCACCGGGCATCGCCGGCGCCCGGCCTCGTCCCACAGTACGCGCCACGCGGGGCCGTCGTGCTGCAAGGCCCCGGCGAAGAGCGCGTGGATGTCGCCCGGGCGCGCGAGGAACACGTTGCGCAACAGCAGGCCCGCGACGGCCTCCGGTGCGTCGAGAGCATGCATCAGCGCCAGCGTGGCACCCCACGAACCGCCCACCACCAGCCATCGATCGATGCGCAGGTGCGCGCGCAGCAGACGCAGGTCGGCCAGCAGATCGGCGAGCGTGTTGTGCTCAATCGATCCTGTGGGGGTGCTGAGGCCCGAGCCGCGCTGGTCGGGGCAGACGATGCGGTAGTGCGCGGGATCGAAGTCCCGGCGCAACAGCGGCGAGCAGCCTGACCCCGGCCCGCCGTGCAGCACCACCACGGGCAGGCCCGCCGGGTTGCCGTGCTCCTCGACGTGCATCACATGCCCGCCGTCCAGAGGCAGGCGATGGGTGATCGTCATCGGGGTGTGCTCTCAGCTCAGCGCGTTCGCGTCGGTGCGAAAGACGAGGTCGCCCGCACGCCGCGCGCCCGGCACGAAGCGGATCGGCGTGCCATGGTCGCGCGGATCACCCGCCGCCTTGACCATCGCCTCCACCTCCTCATGCCGCGGGCTCTTGGGGCACACCGGGTCCGTGGCCGCCGCGTCGCCCGTCAGCAGGAAGGCCTGGCAGCGACAGCCGCCGTGGTCCTTCTCTTTCTCGTCGCAGCTCTGGCAGGTGCTGCTCATCCAGCCCGTGCCACGGTAGGCGCCGAAGGCCGGGCTCTCTTGCCAGATGCTGCGGATGCTGTGCTCGCGCACATTGGGAAAGTCGAGCCCGGGCAGCATGCGCGCGCTGTGGCACGGCAGCGCCACGCCGTCGGGTGCGACCACGAGGAACACGCTGCCCCACCCCGCCATGCAGGGCTTGGGCTTGCCCTCTGCGTAGTCGGGCACCACCCAGAGGATCTTCATGCGGCCGTCCAGGCGCGGACGATGGGTTTGCACCACCGCCTCGGCCGTGGCCAGCATGTCGCGCGAGGGCATCAGCATCTCGCGGTTGCGCCAGGCCCAGCCGTAGTACTGCACGTTGGCGAGTTCGAGAAAGTCGGCTTCCATCGCCTCGGCCATCTCGATGATCCGACCCACGTGCGGCAGGTTGTACCGGTGCATCACGCAGTTCAGCACCATCGGGTAGCCGAGGTCCTTGATGGTGCGGGCCACGCGCTGCTTGAGGTCGAAGGTCTTCGTGGAGCTGAGGAAGTCGTTGAGCTCGCGGCTCGAATCCTGGAACGACAGCTGGATGTGGTCCAGCCCCGCGCGCTTCAGCGTCTCGGCCCGCTGCGGCGTGAGGCCCACGCCCGAGGTGATCAGGTTGGTATAGAAGCCGAGCTCGTGCGCCGCCGCGACCAGCTCGGGCAGGTCGTCGCGCAGCAGCGGCTCGCCGCCCGAGAAGCCCAGCTGCACCGCGCCCATCGCGCGTGCCTCGCGAAACACGCGAATCCATTCGGCCGTGTCCAGCTCCTCGCGGTAGCGCGTGTAGTCGACCGGGTTGGAGCAGAAGGCGCAGTGCAGCGGGCAGCGGTAGGTCAGCTCGGCCAGCAGCCACAGCGGCGGCTTGGCGACCGCGCGGGGTGCGCGGGCTTGCGGCTCAGCGGATCCAGTGGCGTCCATGGGCCTGCTCCAGGAATTCGAGCACGTCGGCATGCAGGTCGCTCTCGCCGAAGGTGCGCTCCAGGTCCGCCACGAGTGCGGCCACCGAGGTCTTGCCGTCGCAGCGCTGGAGGATCTCGGCCGCCGGCCCGTTCAGCTTGATCATGCCCTCGGGGAACAGCAGCACGTGGCACTGCTGCGCCTCTTCCCACTGCATGCGGTAGATCGAGGTGAGCGCCGGCTGGGCATCGTCGGTCCATGCGGTCATGGCTGCTGTTCTTTCTGAAGGTCGTCGGGATAAGCCTTCTCGATCGCGTCGAGCATGGCCCAGAGGATGTCGAGCTTGAAGCCCAGGATGTGCAGCGCGCGCTGCTGCCGCTCGCGCGTGGTGCACCACTGCATCGCCACCTCGAGGCCGTGCTCGACGTCGCGGTCGGCCAACGGAATGCGGCTGCGAAAGTAGTCCAGGCCCGAGGTGTCGATCCACGGGTAGTGCGTGGGCCAGCCCGCGAGCCGGTCCTTGTGGATGCGCGGCGCGAACATCTCGGTGAGCGAGGAGATCACCGCCTCCTGCCACGGCGCCGTGCGCGCGAAGTTCACGTACGCATCGACCGCGAAGCGCACGCCGGGCACGACGAGCGCGTGCGACTCGAGCACCTCGCGCGCCAGGCCGGTGGCGATGCCCAGGCGGGTCCAGATCTCGATGCCGCCCGCGTTGGCGCCTTCATGGTCGCCGTGCCCGTCGTGGTCGAGCATGCGCACCACCCAGCGCCGGCGCGTGGCGCGGTCGTCGCAGTTGGACAGAACGGCGGCGTCCTTCACCGGGATGCGGCACTGGTAATAGAAGCGGTTCGCCACCCAGCCGCGCACCTGGAAGGGCTGCAGCTCGCCCGCGTTGAGCCGGTGATTGAACGGGTGGTGGCTGTGGTAGCGCGACTCCATGGCGCGCAACCTCGCTTCGAACTCCTGCGGGGACCATGGGCCTTGTGTCTCTTGTGTCACGTGTTCAGATCTCCAGGACCATGCCGTCGAACGCAACCTCGATGCCGCGGCGCACGAGCTGCGCGCGCTGTGGCCCGTCTTCGTCCAGGATGGGGTTGCTGTTGTTGATGTGGATGAGCACCTTGCGCCGCGCTGCGCAGGCGTCGAGCGCCTGCAGCATGCCGGGGCCGTGCGGCCCGTCGCATTGCGGCAGGTGGCCCATGTCGGCCGCGTGCTTCTTGCCGAGCCCGGCCGCGACCATCTCGTCTTCGGTCCAGAAGGTGCCGTCGACGAGCACGCAGTCGCAGGCGTCGAGGCTGCGGCGCTCGGCCTCGCCGACCTGCGCCAGGCCCGGCGCGTAGAGCACGCGCTTGCCGGTGGCGGGGTCTTCGATGAGCACCGCGGCGTTCTCGCTGCGCGCCTCGGTCTGGCGGCGCGGCGAATACGGCGGCGCCTTGCCGGGCACCGGCACGGCCTGCAGCCGCAGCCCGGCGATGTCGTGCCAGGCACCGCCGCCGGCCTCGAGCGACAACGGGTGCCAGGTCACGCCGCAGTAGCTGTCGAGGGTGCGCAGCAGCGGCAGGCTGCCGGTGAGGTCGTCATGGGCCTCGGGCGTGCAGTACAGCTGCAGCCGCTGCCCTTCGCGCAGGCTCAGCAGGCCTGCGACGTGGTCGATTTGAGAGTCCATCAGCACCACCGCCTCGATCGGCGAATGGCGCAGTCCGTGGCGCGGCCACAGGGCCGGCGAGGCGCGCAGTTGCGCGCCAAGGTCGGGGGAGGCATTCAGCAGAATCCAGCGTTCGCCATCGGCCGACACCGCGATCGAACTCTGCGTGCGGGGCGTGGCCCGCACCTGCCCGCTTCGCTGGCCGGCGCACAGGCGGCAATTGCAATTCCATTGAGGGAAGCCACCGCCCGCTCCCGAACCCAGCACCAGAATCTTCATGGGGGCCCAACAAAAAAACACGGCACCGGCGCAAGGCCGGTGCCGTGGGTCTGCGCGCTCAGCGAGCGGAGATGTACATCGTGATTTCGAAACCGAAACGCATTTCTTCGAACTCAGGCTTGCACCATTTCATCGCATTGCTCCTTCAGTGGTTGGGGTTGAGGACATATCAATAGACGACGATCTTTCCCGTCGGACGCGGGCTATGGCAGTCGTTGTAAAAGTATTCGCCCGGCGTGTCAAAGGTGTGGGTCTGCGACTGGCCCGGGTTCAGCCTGAAATTGAACCGCCCCTCGAAGAACTGCGTGGCGCAGTGGGTGTTGGCGTTGGCTGCGGGGTTGGTGAAGGTCACGGCGGTGTTGACGGGCACGCGCATGAAGGTCGGCGTCATGGCGTTGACGGCCGTCGATTCGGTCGCACCCGGCTCGTTCGCCGCCGTCTGCACGCGCGCCAGGAACACGGTGTTCGGCGTCGGCAGTGCCGCGCCCTCCACCGCCTGGCCCGACACGGGCCGGCGCACCACGGGCGGTGTCGGCGTGGCGGTCGCGGTCACCGCGCCGCCGACCTTGAAGGCCCACAGCCGGTCGCCGCGCGGGGCCGAGTCGCCGTACGGAATGCTGGTGCCGCCCGAGAACACCGCGATGTACTGCTCGCCGTCGATCTCGTAGGAGACCGGGCTCGCGCTGATCGCCGCGCCGGTCTGGAAGCGCCACAGCTCGGTGCCGTCCTGCGCATCGAGCGCCAGCAGGTTGCCGTCGGGCTGGCCGATGAACAGCAGGTCGGAGGCCGTGCTCAGGATGCCGTTGCCGTGCGCCACCGAGTACGGCAGCGGCTTCTTCCACTTGACGAGGTTGGTGCTCGGGTCGACCGCCACGACCGCGCCGGTCATGTAGGTGCCCGGCGGACGCAGGCCGTTGCTCGACTCGCTGAGCGAATGCGCTGCCGACACGTAGCCCATGCCCGTGTAGACCAGGCCCGTGCGCTGGCTGAAGGACTGGTGGTTCCAGTTGGCACCACCGCCGTGGCCCGGGATGGACAGGATCGGCACATCCCAGTGCGCGTCGTACAGGCAGCCCTTCGTGTAGTTGGGCACCGCGCGGTTCGGGTCGCCCGGAATGGCCGTGCCCAGCGGCTGGTCGACGATGCAGGTCTCGGTCCAGGCGCCCTGGCGCGGCAGGGGCTGCGTGGGCCAGCTGGCCTGGCGGGCGTCCTGCTTCACAGGCACTTCGTCGATGCCCAGCGGCGCGCTGCCGTCCTTGCGATCGAGGATGTAGTACATGCCCGTCTTGCTGCCGTAGATGACGACCTTGCGGTCCTTGCCGTCGATCTTCACATCGGCGAGCACCGGCGACATCACGTTGTCCATGTCCCAGATGTCGTGGTGCACCGACTGGAAGTGCCACTTGTACTCGCCGCTCTTCAGGTCGAGTGCGACGATGGAGTTGGCGAACAGGTTCTGGCCCGGGCGCGAGGACCCGTCTTGCGACGAACCGCCGCGCACGTTGCCGAAGGTCCAGTACACCAGGCCCAGCTCGGGATCGACCGCGGGATGGATCCACGGCGTGGCACCGGTGCGTGCCGCGTCGGGCGCGCCGCCCCAGGTGTCGTAGCCCAGCTCGCCCGCGCGGGGCACGCCCCAGAAGGTGGTCAGCACCTTGCCGGTGAGTGCGTCGGCAGAGAACGCGGCGCCGCGGTTGCCATCGTTGGTGCCCAGGTACAGGCGCTTGTCGTGGTAGACCAGCGCGACCTTCTGCAGCGCGCCCTTGTAGTCGGGGTCGGTGCTGCTGGTCGGGTACTGCTTGATCCACTCGACGACGCCGGTGTCGGTGCGCAGCGCCACGAGGCGGTTGCCGGTGGCCACGGTGAATACCAGGCCCAGGTCCTTGGCGACGGCCACGCCGCGGCGGGTGATGCTGCCGTAGGGCGTGGTCCATTTCCACTTCGTCACACCGGTCTTGCCGTCCACCGCGACCACGTTGCCGAGTGCGGATTCGATGTAGAGCACGCCGTCGACGACGACGGTGGTGCTCTGGTTGTTGCCGGTGGTCATGCCGCCTTCGATCTGGTTGACCCAGGCGCCGCCCAGTTGCGTGACCAGGCCCTTGTTGATCTTGCGCAGGCTCGAATAGTTCTGGTTGCCCAGGTTGCCGCCGACCTTCGGAAAGTCCTTGTCACCGGCGGTGCAGCAGTCCGACAGGTCGGCCGCGGGTGCGGCGGCGGCCGGTGGCGATGCGGGCGGCGGTGTGCCGGCAGACGGCGACGGCGCAGGGGCCGGCACGACGGGCAGCACGGGCGTGCCGCCACCGCCGCTGGAGCCGCCGCAGGCGGTGATCAGCAACGGCGATGCAAGCACGCCGCACGAGATCAGCAGCGTGACCAATGATTTTTTCTTCATGGATGTCTCTACTCGGTGAACGTTGGAACAGGGGTGTTCGAAACGACCGGTGGCGCGCACACGGCGCCGCACCGGCCCCGGGAGGTCGTCGTCGTTACTCGGTGGTGCAGAAAGGTGTCAGCCCCATCGCCGACTTCACGCCTTGCACGACGAGCTTCTGGAACTCGATGGCGCCCACGCCCGACAGGTCGGCGGTGAACGAGTGCGCGTTGTGCCCGAGGGTCGTGAGCCATGCGCGGCCGCCGTCGTAGTACTGGCACCAGGCGACCGGATGGAAGTCGGCGTGGCCGGGATGCGGCGCGGAGGTGAGCGGCTTCAGCGTCGAGGTGTCGACCTTGGCCAGGAACTTCACCTTCGTCGGGAAGGGCATCAGGTTGTACCACTCGTCCTGGAACGAGAAGCGCTTGGGCACGTCCTTCGTCGAAGGGTCGTCCGAGACGATCTCGACGTCGCCCGCGCGGTTCGGTCCGTGGTTGTAGAAGTTCGCGTTGCCCAGCAGGCCTTCGTAGTAGGGCCAGTTGTATTCCGCGCCGAAGGCGTTGTGCAGGCCGACGAAGCCGCCGCCGCGGCGCATGTAGTTGCGCAGTGCGGTGCGCGCGGCATCCTGGCTGGTGCTCACGGCGCCGTTCCACAAGGTGTCGCGGTTCGAACTCGCGAAGATGATCGCCTTGTAGTTGTTGATGCGGCTGCCCAGCACGGCCACGTCCTCGGTCCAGTCGACCGTGATGCCCTCGGCCGACAGCATGCGCACGAGGCCTGCCTGCATCACGTTGTCGGTGTTCATCGCCGGGTTCAGGCCGGCCGCCATCGGCGTGCCCAGCACGGCATGGCGCGGGCCGGCGGTGCGCGAGTAGATCAGCACGCGGTCGGGCGTGCTCGCGAAGGCGCCCCAGTCGTTGTAGCACTTGGGGTTGGTGCCGCGGCAGACGTTGTAGTACTCGTCGAAGCTGTCGTCGACCTCGGCCACCGGCTCGGTGGGCGTTGCCGGCACTTCGTCGGTCGGCGCGGGCGGCGGTGCCGATGCAGCAGGCGCAGGCGCCACGGGCAGGAACGGCAAGGCCGCGCCGCCGCCGCCGTCGCCTCCACCGCAGGCAGTCAATGCCAGCGCGAGCGCGGCGGCCGATGCAAGTCCGAAGGGAAAGGATCTGGAATGTTTCAACGGAGTCTCCTCTTGGTGGTCAATGGCGGAATCGGACGGGCGCACGCGCCCAGCACGTGTCGCTGCGCCGCGGGTGGCGGCAGGCGCAGACGTGGGAGTGACGGAAATTGCCGGCGGGGACGAAGAAGGAATTCGTCGTCAGCCGTGGGGGCGCGCTACTTGCGGATGCGCAG
>NZ_JBWKYF010000121.1:0-11674 GCF_059423605.1 Variovorax sp. GW460-12-1-14-LB1 | reverse complement strand
GGGAAGTACCCGGTGGCCTGGGCACGCCCCCCGGACACACGCGTTATTCTCAAGCGTTCCCGCCTCGCGCCCCCGTCCCCCGATCCCCGTCCGAATGTCCGTCCCGCATCCCCTTTCCCCCGTCTCCTTCTTCCGTCCCGCAAGCCTCGGCGCGCGCTGACGACACCGCCGGTGCAAGCGATTCTTTCCGGGGCCGTCCCGGTCCTGATCTTCATGGCCTGCGTGGGCCTGGCCACCTACGCGCAGAACCTCACGGGCTTTGCGTTCAGCCTCATCCTGCTAGGCCTCGTGTCGGTGTTCGACATCGCCAGCGTGAACGACGCGGCCAATGCCGCGACCGTGCTGAGCCTCATCAACGCCTGGACCTACTTCCGCGCGCGCCCCGGCCCCGTGCCCTGGCAGCTGATGAAGCCCGCGCTCAACGGCAGCACCGTGGGCGTCATCGTCGGGCTCATGCTGCTCGTGTGGCTCAGCGGCAGCGCCGTGTCGTGGCTGCGGGGCCTGCTGGGCGTGTCGATCCTGATCTGCGCGGTGCTGCTGCTGTTGCAGGGCAAGCCGCTGCCGGCCGTGTCGGGCCGCACCAGCTTCGCCCTCATCGGAGGGCTCTCGGGCGTGCTGGGCGGACTGTTCTCGGCCTCGGGCCCGCCCATCGTCTTCCACATGTACCGCCAGCCGCTGGACCGCGAACTCGTGCGCCGCGCGTTGCTGCTGATGTTCGCCTTCAACTCGCTCGTGCGACTGGTCATCGTGGTGCCCACCGGCCACTTCTCGTGGCACTCGGCGCTGCTGGCCGGTTGCGCCATGCCCGTGGTCTACGCCGCGACGCGGCTGCACCATCGCCTGCCGAACAAGCTGCAGCCGCGCACCTTGCAATGGCTGGTCGCCGGGCTGCTTTTCGTGGCCGGCGTGACGCTGCTCGCCACCGCCTGGACCGCGATCGCACACGCCTAAAAAAAGGCTGAAAACCCTAGGTTTCCGGCGTGGCCCGGGAATTGCAGCGTCAATCCAAGGGTTTCCCCGGACGTGGCATACCGACCCTCACATACGCGTTATGGGCGTGCCCGTATGCAAGACCCCACGCAAGCCGCTAACGTCCATGACTGGCCCATGACGGGCCGCCCACGAGCCAGAAAAAGCATGAGCACCGAGAGCAGTAACCCGATTCAACCGATCCGCTTCTTCCATCGCGGAAAGATCGTCGACGTCAGCGGGGTCCATCCGACCCGCTCGGTGCTCGACTGGCTGCGCGAGGACGCGCGCTGCACCGGCACCAAGGAAGGTTGCAACGAAGGCGACTGCGGCGCCTGCACCGTCGTCATCGGCGAGCTGGCCACCGACGCCCACGCGCCCGGCGCGGTCGACGGCCTGCAGCTGCAGACCGTCAACGCCTGCATCCAGTTCCTGCCCACGCTGCACGGCAAGGCGCTGTTCACGGTCGAAGACCTCAAGGGACAGTGCGCGTCGCAGTGCAAGCCCAAGGCCGAAGCCCCCGCCAAGCACGCCGTTCACCCGCTGCACCCCGTGCAGCAGGCCATGGTCGACTGCCACGGCTCGCAGTGCGGTTTCTGCACGCCGGGCTTCGTGATGTCGCTGTGGGCCACCTACGAACACCACCAGGCCGAGGGCACGCAGCCCACGCGCCAGCAGCTGGCCGACGACCTGTCGGGCAACCTCTGCCGCTGCACCGGCTACCGCCCCATCCTCGACGCCGGCCAGCGCATGTTCGACCTGCCGGCCGTGCGCCTGGACACCGCCCCCGTGGTGGCCGCGCTCACCGCGCTGAAGAACGACGGCCTGGACTACGCCGCCCCGCTGGGCGCCCGCATCGACCACTTCCACGCCCCCAAGACCCTGGCCCAGCTCGCCGCACTGCGCGTGCAGAAGCCGCGCGCCCAGCTGCTGGCCGGCTCGACCGACGTCGGCCTGTGGGTCAACAAGCAGTTTCGCGACCTCGGCGACATCATCTATGTCGGCGACGTGGCCGAGATGAAGACCGTGGAAGAGCGCGCCGACGAGCTCTACATCGGCGCCGGCGCTTCGCTCGAAGCCGCCTTCGGCGCGCTGGTCGAGCGCGTGCCCAGCCTGGCCGACGTGTGGCTGCGCTTTGCCTCGCCGCCGATCCGCCACGCCGGCACCATGGGCGGCAATGTCGCCAACGGCTCGCCCATCGGCGATTCGCCGCCGGTGCTGATGTCGCTCGACACCGAGATCGAGTTACGCCGCGGCGACGTCGTGCGCCGCATGCCGCTGCCCGACTTCTACCTCGACTACATGAAGAACGAGCTGCAGCCCGGCGAGTTCGTGCAGGGCCTGGCCGTGCCGCTGGCCGCCATGCGCCGCCAGGTGCGCGCCTACAAGATCAGCAAGCGCTTCGACTGCGACATCTCGGCGCTGTGCGCGGGCTTCGCCATCGAACTGGAAGCCGGCAGCGACACGGTGAAAGCCGTGCGCCTGGCCTTCGGCGGCATGGCTGCCACCGTCAAGCGCGCCGCCAACGCCGAAGCCGCGCTCGTGGGCAAGCCCTGGACGCAGGCCAGCGTGGCGACCGCCAAGCTGGCGCTGGCGCAAGACTTCAAGCCGCTCTCCGACATGCGGGCCTCGGCCGACTACCGCCTGCAGGTGGCGCAGAACCTGATCCAGCGCCTGTGGCTCGAAACCCGCACGCAGGACGCGCTGTCCATCGAAGAAACCAGCGTCTGGAGCGTGATGCCCCATGTCGTTGCCAAGGTTGCGGCGGAAGGACTCTGACCATGAACAAACCCATCGACGCCCGCCTGCTGCAGCCCGCCGAGGCCTTTGCCGACTACCTGAAGAACACCGCCGCCCGCATCGACGTGGGCGCCGAAGCGCTGGCCCACGGCCGCGGCATGCGCGTGGGCATCAGCCGCCCGCACGAGTCGGCGCACCTGCACGTGGCCGGCGAAGCCACCTACATCGACGACATTCCCGAGCTCGCCGGCACGCTGCACTGCGCGCTGGGCCTGTCGCCGGTGGCCAACGGCCGCGTGACGGCGCTGTCGCTCGACGCCATCCGCGCCATGCCCGGCGTGGTCACGGTGCTCACCGCCGACGACATTCCCGGCACCAACGACTGCGGCTCGATCATTCACGACGACCCGATCCTGCTGCCCGTGAACGACGGCGGCGAGATCCGCTACCTCGGCCAGCCCGTGTTCGCCGTGATCGCCGAAACGCGCGATGCCGCGCGCCGCGCCGCCGCGAAGGCCAAGGACGCGATCACCCTCGAGGCGCAGCCGCCCGTCATCACGCCGCAGGACGCGCATGCGCGCGGCCAGTACGTGGTGCCGCCGATGCACATCGTGCGCAGCGGCGGGGCCGCCAACGAAGGCGACGAGGCCGCCGTGCGCGCCGCCATCGCGAAGGCGCCGCACCGCCACAGCGCCACGCTCGACGTGGGCGGGCAGGAGCAGTTCTACCTCGAAGGCCAGATCAGCTACGCGATCCCGAAGGAGGGCGGCACGCTGCACATCCACTGCTCGACGCAGCACCCGAGCGAGATGCAGCACCTGGTGGCACACGCGCTGCACCTGTCCTCGAATGAAGTGCACGTCGAATGCCGACGCATGGGCGGCGGCTTCGGCGGCAAGGAGTCACAGTCGGCGATCTTTGCCTGCGTGGCGGCCATTGCGGCGCGCCAGCTGCAGCGCCCCGTGAAGCTGCGCCTGGACCGCGACGACGACTTCATGATCACCGGCCGTCGCCACTGCTTCTGGTACGAGTACGAGGTGGGCTACGACGACGAGGGCCGGATCCTCGGCGCCGAGATCACCATGGTGTCGCGCGCCGGCCATTCGGCCGACCTGTCGGGCCCGGTGATGACGCGCGCGCTGTGCCACTTCGACAACGCCTACTGGCTGCCCAACGTGAGCATGCACGGCTTCTCGGGCAAGACCAACACGCAGAGCAACACCGCGTTCCGCGGCTTCGGCGGCCCGCAGGGTGCCATTGCCATCGAGAACATCATGGACTCGGTGGCGCGCGAACTGAAGCGCGACCCGCTCGACGTGCGGCGCGTCAACTTCTACGGCAAGGGCGAGAACAACGTCACACCCTACCGCCAGACCGTGACCGACAACATCGTCCACGAACTCGTGGCCGAGCTGGAGGAAACCAGCGACTACCGCCTGCGCCGCGAAGAGATCGCCGCCTTCAACGCGAAGAGCCCGGTGCTAAAGCGCGGCCTGGCGCTGGCGCCGCTGAAGTTCGGCATCTCGTTCAACGTGAAGCACTTCAACCAGGCCGGCGCGCTCGTGCATGTGTACACCGACGGCTCGATCCTCGTGAACCACGGCGGCACCGAGATGGGCCAGGGCCTGAACACCAAGGTGGCGCAGGTGGTGGCGCACGAGCTGGGCGTGAGCTTCGAGCGCGTGCGCGTCACCGCGACCGACACGACCAAGGTGGCCAACACCTCGGCCACGGCCGCCTCGACCGGCGCCGACCTGAACGGCAAGGCCGCGCAGGATGCCGCGCGCCAGATCCGCGAACGCCTGGCCGCCTGCGCCGCCGAGCGCCATGGCGGCAACGCCGCCGACGTGCGCTTTGCCAACGACCAGGTCGAGGTGAACGGCCGCACGCTGGCCTTCAGCACCGTGGTGGGCGAGGCGTATCTCGACCGCAAGCAGCTGTGGTCCGACGGCTTCTACGCCACGCCCGGCCTGAGCTGGGACAAGGACAAGATGCAGGGCCGCCCGTTCTACTACTACGCCTACGGCGCGGCGGTGAGCGAGGTGGTGGTCGACACCCTTACCGGCGAATGGAAGCTGCTGCGCGCCGACATCCTGCACGACGCGGGCAAGTCGCTGAACCCGGCCGTGGACATCGGCCAGGTCGAGGGCGCCTTCATCCAGGGCATGGGCTGGCTCACGACCGAAGAACTGGTGTGGCACCCGGCGAGCGGCAAGCTCACCACGCACGCGCCGAGTACCTACAAGATCCCGACGGCCAACGACTGCCCGCCGGTGTTCAACGTGCGCCTGTTCGAGGGCCAGAACTTCGAAGACTCCATTCACCGCAGCAAGGCCGTGGGCGAACCGCCGCTGTTGCTGCCGTTCTCGGTGTTCTTCGCCATCCGCGATGCCGTGTCGGCCGCGGGCGGGCACCGGGTCGATCCGCCGCTGAAGGCGCCGGCCACGAGCGAATCCATCCTCCGCGCCCTGACCGCGGTGCAGGCAGCCTCTGGCGAATGAGCACCGGCCGTGCTCGCACGGTCCGAGCGTCCTTCCGTTCTCCAAATGCTGCGCTGTATAACTGTTCGCACAGACAAGAAAGGTGTGAACAGCCATGAGAGACCAGGCGCTTTTCGACAAGATCGACCTTCATCTGATTCGGGTGCTTCATACCGTGCTGACCGACCGCAGCGTCTCGCGCGCCGCCATCCGCCTGGGCATGTACCAGCCGGCCGTCTCGGCCGCGCTGAAGCGCCTGCGCGAGCTGTCGGGCGACCCGCTGCTGGTGCGCTCGGGCTCGGGCATGGTGCCCACCGACGCGGGGCTGCGCATGATCGAGCCCGCGGCCAGCATCCTGCGGGCGGCCGAGATGCTGTTCTCGGATGCGCGGGGTTTCGAGCCGCAGTCGGCGGCCACGACCTTCCGCATCGCGGCCAGCGACTACATGGACCCGCTGTTCCTGCCGATGCTGGTGGCGCAGGTCAAGCGCGAGGCGCCGCTGTGCCAGATCGAGATCCATGCGCTCTCGCCCGACTCGGACTACCACGGGCACCTCGCGCTCGGGCAGGTCGACCTGGTGATCGGCAACTGGCTCAAGCCGCCGGAAGACCTGCACATGGCGCGCCTCTTCGGCGACGAGGTGGTGTCGCTGGTCAACCAGGACCATCCGGCCGTGCGGCGCGGGTGGGACCTGGAGACCTGGCTGGCGGCCGAGCACATCGCGCCCACGCCCATGCACCCGGGCGGGCGCGGCATCATCGACCAGATGCTCGACGAGCTGGGGCGGCAGCGCAACATCACGGCGCGCTGCGCGCACTTCAGCCTCATCCCGGACATGGTGGCCTCGAGCCTGCTGGTGCTCACCACCGGGCGCCAGTACTGCGAGCGCTTTGCCGCACGGCTGCCCGTGAAGATCCTCGAGTGCCCGGCTGCCTTGCCGCGCCTCATGTACTACCAGCTCTGGCACGAACGTACCCATTCGTCGAGTTCCGCGCGCTGGCTGCGCGAATGCATCAAGGGCGTGGCGGCGTCGCTGCGCCCCGGCTTCGATGCCGCGCCGGCTGCCCCCGCCCGAGCCCTGCCGGCTGAGCCGCTTTCCGATCCTCCCTGAGCCCTCCGTCGCGCCGGCGTCGCGACCGAGGAAACGATGAACGAACCGCCACATACAACAGCTGGAGACAAGCGAAATGAACAGGTATGAAGAGGTGCCCAAGGCCACCACTCCCCGGGCCGCCGGGGCCACCGAGGCGGCGCCGTTGCGTGCGGCCACCGCACCGGCCAACGCCGGTCTGCTGGAACGCTTTTTCAAGCTGACCGAGCACAACACCACCGTGCGCACCGAAGTCATCGCAGGGCTGACCACCTTCCTGACGATGGCCTACATCATCTTCGTGAACCCCTCGATCCTCGGGGACGCGGGCATGCCCAAGGGCGCGGTCTTCGTCGCCACCTGCCTGATCGCGGCCATCGGCACGCTGATCATGGGCCTGTACGCCAACTACCCGATCGCCATGGCGCCGGGCATGGGCCTGAACGCCTACTTCGCCTACGTGGTCGTGCTCGGCATGGGCTACACGTGGCAGACCGCGCTGGGCGCGGTGTTCATCTCGGGTTGCCTGTTCCTGATCGTGACGGTCACCGGGTTGCGGGAGCTGTTCATCGCGGGCATACCGCAGTCCTTGCGAACGGCGATCACCGTGGGCATCGGCATGTTCCTGGCGCTCATCGCGCTCAAGAGCGCGGGCGTGGTCGCGGCTTCGCCGGCCACCTTCGTCACGCTGGGCGACCTGCACTCGGCTCCCGTGATCCTGGCGACCATCGGCTTCCTTATGATCGTGGCGCTCGACCGGCTCAAGGTGCGCGGCGCCATCCTGATCGGCATCCTCACGGTGACGGTGCTGTCGTTCTTCTTCGGCGGCAACAAGTTCCACGGCGTGTTCGACGCACCGCCGTCCATCGCGCCCACCTTCATGCAGCTGGACATCCTGAGCGCGCTCAAGGGCGGCATCCTGAACGTGGTGCTGGTGTTCTTCCTGGTCGAGATGTTCGACGCCACCGGCACGCTGATGGGCGTGGCCAAGCGCGCCGGCCTTCTGGTGCCCGGCAAGATGGAGCGCATGAACAAGGCGCTGCTGGCCGACAGCGGCGCGATCTTCGCGGGCTCGCTGCTGGGCACCTCGAGCACCACGGCCTACGTGGAAAGCGCGGCCGGCGTGCAAGCCGGTGGCCGCACCGGTCTCACGGCCGTGGTGGTGGCGGTGCTGTTCCTGGCCTGCCTGATGATCTCGCCGCTGGCGGGCTCGGTGCCGGCCTACGCCACCGCACCGGCGCTGCTGTTCGTGGGCTGCCTGATGCTGCGCGACCTGGTCGAACTCGACTGGGAAGACACCACCGAGGTGATCCCGGCGGCCGTCACGGCGCTGGCCATGCCTTTCACGTACTCGATCGCCAACGGCCTGGCCTTCGGCTTCATCACCTACGCCGTGCTCAAGCTGTGCACCGGTCGGGCACGGGAAGTGCATGCGATGGTGTGGGTGATCGCGGCGATCTTCCTGTTCAAGTTCGCCTACATCGGCGGACACTGAACCGAGCGCCGTCGGGCGCCGATGGTCGCGGGGACGCTATTAAACTTATAGCTGTCCCCGCTTGTTGATGTTGAACGAGACAAACCCACGAAACCCGGCATGACAACCCCCAGACTCCAGCTGGCGCACATCACCAAGCGGTACCCCGCGGTGGTGGCCAACAGCGACATCTCCCTGGCCGTGCAGCCCGGCGAAATCCATGCCGTGCTCGGAGAGAACGGCGCGGGCAAATCGACCCTGATGAAGATCATCTACGGCTCGGTCAAGCCCGACGAAGGCACCGTCACCTTCGACGGCCAGGCGGTGAACCTGCGCAACCCGCAGCAGGCGCGCGCGCTGGGCATCAGCATGGTGTTCCAGCACTTCAGCCTGTTCGACACGCTCACCGTGGCCGAGAACGTCTGGCTGGGCCTGGACAAGTCGCTCGCGCTGGCCGAGGTGGCCCGTAGCATCACGGCCAAGGCGAGCGAGTACGGGCTGGACATCGACCCCTCGCGCCCCGTGCACACGCTGTCGGTGGGCGAGATGCAGCGGGTGGAGATCATCCGCGCGCTGCTCACCAACCCCAAGCTGCTGATCCTGGACGAGCCGACCTCGGTGCTCACGCCGCAGGCCGTGATCCGCCTGTTCGGCGTGCTGAACAAGCTGGCCTCGGAAGGCTGCAGCATCCTGTACATCAGCCACAAGCTGCACGAGATCCAGGAGCTGTGCACGGCCTGCACCGTGCTGCGCGGCGGCAAGGTCACAGGTGTGTGCAACCCGCGCAACGAGAGCACCGAATCGCTCTCGCGCCTGATGATCGGCAGCGAGCCGCCGCCGCTGCAGCACCGTCCGCTGCACGCCGGCGCGGTGGCGCTGCGCGTGCAGGGCCTGAAGTTGGCGCGCGAAGACCAGTTCGGCGTCGACCTGGACGGCATCTCCTTCGACGTGCGCGCAGGCGAGGTCGTCGGCATCGCCGGCGTCTCGGGCAACGGCCAGAAGGAACTGCTGTACACGCTCTCGGGCGAAGACGTGCGCGCCGAGCCCGCCATGGTGCGCGTGTTCGACCAGCCGGCCGGCCGGCTGCGCCCGCGCGCGCGGCGTGCGCTGGGCCTGCATTTCGTGCCCGAGGAGCGGCTGGGGCGCGGCGCCGTGCCCACGCTGGGCCTGGCGCACAACCTGCTGCTCACGCGCAGCAACGCGGTGGGCAAGGGCGGGTGGATTCGCACCGCCGAGCTCGACAAGCAGGCGCGTTCCATCATCGATCGCTTCAAGGTGAAGGCCGGCGGCCCGGGCGCGGCGGCGCGCTCGCTGTCGGGCGGCAACCTGCAGAAATTCATCGTCGGTCGCGAGATCGACGCCAACCCGAAGCTCTTCATCGTCTCGCAGCCGACCTGGGGCGTGGACGTGGGCGCGGCCGCGCTCATCCACGCCGAGATCCTGGCGCTGCGCGACGCCGGCTGCGCCGTGCTCGTGATCAGCGAGGAGCTGGACGAGCTGTTCAACATCTGCGACCGGCTGCACGTGATCGCCAAGGGGCGGCTGTCGCCCTCGATCGACCGCGCGGCGGCCACGCTGCCGCAGATCGGCGAGTGGATGAGCGGCCTGTGGCCGCAGGCACAGCCCCACCAGAACAACAAGAAGGAGGGCGCGCATGCTCAAGCTTGAACCCCGCCCGGAGCTGTCGCGCTTCTGGAGCTATGGCTCGCCGATCCTGGCGCTCTTGATCACCGTGCTCATCGGCGTGGCGCTGTTCGCCGCGCTCGGCAAGGACCCGGTCAAGGGCCTGCAGGTGTTCTTCTACGAGCCGATCAAGAGCGGCTACGCCATCGGCGAGCTGATGGTGAAGGCCACGCCGCTGCTCATCATTGCGCTCGGCCTGGCTGTGTGCTTTCGCTCCAACGTCTGGAACATCGGCGCCGAAGGGCAGTTCGTCTGCGGCGCCATCGCGGCGGGCGGCGTGGCGCTGC
Organism: Variovorax sp. GW460-12-1-14-LB1; assembly: GCF_059423605.1. Taxonomy (NCBI): domain Bacteria; kingdom Pseudomonadati; phylum Pseudomonadota; class Betaproteobacteria; order Burkholderiales; family Comamonadaceae; genus Variovorax; species Variovorax sp. GW460-12-1-14-LB1. The sequence continues at coordinate 1,951 of NZ_JBWKYF010000121.1, read as the reverse complement.
TGGCCGACAAGAGCACCGGCAGCTGGATCGTCGTGGCCATTTTGCTGGCGGGCATTCTGGGCGGCATGGTGTGGGCGGGCATCGTCGCGTTCCTGCGCGACAAGTTCAACGCCAACGAAATCCTGGTGAGCCTGATGCTGGTCTACGTGGCCACGCTGATGCTGAGCTACCTGGTCTTCGGGCCCTGGAAAGATCCGCAGGGCTACAACTTCCCGCAGACCAAGACCTTCGAGGCGGTGACGCAGATTCCGCGGCTCATGAAGGGCTCGCGCGTGTCGATCGGGCTGATCATCGCGCTCGTCGGCGCGGGCGCGCTGTGGGTGTTCCTGTTCCGCACGCGCGCGGGCTTCGCGCAGCAGGTCGGCGGGCTGGCGCCTGCGGCGGCGCGCTATGCGGGCTTTTCGGCACGCCGCGCGGTGTGGATCGCGCTGCTCACCTCGGGCGGTGCGGCCGGCCTGGCGGGCGCGCTCGAAGTGGCGGGCCCCATCGGCCAGCTCACGCCGTACGTGCCCGCAGGCTACGGCTTCGCGGCCATCATCGTGGCCTTCGTCGGGCGGCTGCATCCGGTGGGCATGATCTTCTCGGCGATCCTGATGAGCATGTTCTACATCGGCGGCGAACTCGCGCAGTCGCGCCTGGGCCTGCCCAAGTCGCTCACCGGCGTGTTCCAGGGCCTGCTGCTGTTCACGCTGCTGGCCTGCGACACGCTCATCGCCTACCGCATCCGCCGCAAGGCCGGCGCCAAGGCCGCGACACTGACCACGAGTTCGCTGCAGGTCAGCACGCCCCTCACCGCGCCGGCGGCCGCCCCCGTGGCGCCGATTGCGCCCACCCCGCGCGCCACCGAAGGAGGGCTCTGAACCATGGAAAGCTACGCACTCCTGCTGGGCTCGACCCTGAGCGCGGGCACCGTGCTCGCCATCGCGGCGCTGGGCCTCTTGATCAACGAGAAGGCCGGCGTCGTCAACCTCGGCGCCGAGGGCATGATGCTGTGCGCCGCCATCGCGGGCTTCGCGACGGTGGTCATCACGCACAACCCCTGGCTCGGCTTCCTGGCCGGCATGGCGGCCGGGGCCTTGCTCGCGGCCTTCTTCGGCGTGCTCGTGATCTGGCTCAACACCAACCAGTACGCCACGGGGCTCGCGCTGAGCCTGTTCGGCGTCGGCTTCTCGGCCTTCGCGGGCATCAGCTTCGTGCAAGCCAAGCTGCCCGAGAGCACGCCCTTCGCCATTCCCGTGCTGGCCGACATTCCGCTGGCCGGCCCGGCGCTGTTCCGGCACCACCCGATGGTGTACGTGGCCGTGCTGCTGACCATCGGGCTCATCTGGTTTTTGTACCGCACCCGCGCCGGCCTCGTGCTGCGCTCGGTGGGCGAGTCGCCCGAGTCGGCGCATGCGCTGGGCTACCCGGTGCGGCGCATCCGCTTCCTGGCGGTGATCGCGGGCGGCGCGCTGTGCGGCCTGGCGGGCGCGTACCTGTCGACCGTGTACACGCCGCTGTGGGTCGAGGGCATGGTCGCCGGCCGCGGCTGGATCGCGCTGGCGCTGACCACCTTCGCCACCTGGCGCCCGATCCGCGTGCTGCTCGGCGCCTACCTGTTCGGCGGCGTCTCGATGCTGGGTTTCCACCTGCAAAGCAGCGGCGTCGACGTGCCCTCGCAGTTCCTCAGCATGGCCCAGTACATCGCCCCGATCGTGGTGCTGGCGCTGATCTCGCGCAACCCCGCCTTCATCCGCATCAACATGCCGGCGTCGATGGGGAAACCGTTCTACCCCGGCTCATAATCGCGTTCTCGTTTTTTTGCCAACCCGTCCTTTTCTTCCGAGGATTTCGACAATGAATGATCTGAACAAGCGTTCCCTTCTCAAGCTCGCCGCCCTCACCGCGGTGGCTTCGGCGGCCCTCATCGGCTGCGGCAAGAAGGAAGAGGCGGCCGCCCCCGCAGCATCGC
>NZ_JBWKYF010000120.1:0-12795 GCF_059423605.1 Variovorax sp. GW460-12-1-14-LB1 | reverse complement strand
TCGCGGTGGGGTACCCCGTCACCGCTCCCATGAAATCGCCCATTGATCCTCCCGCGTGCGGGTTGGTTGTTGTTCTCTTTTCTTCTTACCTGCCACCCGGCTTCTTCGTGCCGGTGTTCTTCTTGTTCGCCTTGCCTGCAAAGGCAATCAGTTCGCGCGTGGCCCTCTCCTTGATGGCCAGGCGGTCGTCAGGTGACAGACCATAGCGCGCCGCCAGAAATTCGTAGTCGGCCGTGTTCAACGACACCGTCAGGCGCGGCCGCTTCGGCTTCGAGGTGGTCGCCAGGCCCAGCACCTGCCGGATCTGGTCGGGCGTGGACACGTGCTGCTCGAAGGCCGCGGTGCGCACGGCCTCGAGCACGGCTTCTTCCACGTCGAAGGCCACCTGGACCGCGCGGATCGCCTCGTCCGAGCCCTGCCAGCGAACCGGCTTGACCCGCACCATCGTCACTCCGGAGCCGATTCGGACGGCTTGGGCAGCTCGGACGGCTTGGCCTGCCGGGCGCGGATGCGCTCCATCACCTTGCCAGTGCGGTCAGCGTCGTTGCCGATGCCCGCCGCGGCCAGCTTCTTCTCGAGCGCGCTGTGACCGAACTCGTCTTCGAGCTGCTGGCCCGCCGCCATGCGGTCGGACAGGTCTTCATGGCGCGAGCGGATGCGTTCCAGCGACTCGCGCGCACTGGCCAGGCGCGAGCCGCCGCTGCCGATGTTCTCGGAGATCGACTGCGTGGCGCGGTAGACGCTCTCGGTGGTCTTGGCGATGCCGATCTCGCGCTCGTGCTCGCGGATGCGCGCCTCGGCCGACTTGATCAGGTCCTTGAGCCGCGACACCTGCAGCGCATACGAGGCGTGGGCCTTGGCCTGCTCCTCGAGCTCCTGCTCGAGCGTGCCGACCTTGGCCGCCACGTCGAGCGCCAGGCCTTCCTGGGTCTTGTTGAGCGCTTCGAGCGCCAGGCCTTCGTAGCGCGCGACCTCGCCCTTCAGGCGTTCGATCTCGCGGGCCGACTGCATCTCCTTGGCCATGACGCCCGTGAGGTCGCCCTTGGCCTTCTCGATGCTGTGCTTGGCGTCGATGATTTCCTGCTCGTAGATGCGCGTGGCGTTGCTGTCGATCACGCTCTCGCCGATTTCGCGGGCGCTGCCGCGCAGCAAGGTGACCAGCTTCTTGATGACTGTCATGATGATCTCCGCTTAATTCAGGAATTCAGACAAGGCGTCGAGCGCATCGAGCGCGTTGTCGCTGAGCACGGCCACTTCGCGTGCGATGTCTTCCACGCTCGCGTTGCGCCCCAGCGCTCCGGTGAGCACGTAGCGTCCGCCCACGCGCCCGAAGGACGACAGCGGCACCGACGGATTGAGGTCGAGCAGCGATTCGAGCAGCTCGGTGCGCCGCGCGGGCTTCACGTCTTCTTCGGTCCAGAGGTAGCAGATGCAGATGATCTGCATGTCGGAGCTGGTGACGAAGATCGGCAGCTCGTCACGCCCTTCGATGCTCACCTGCACCACGGGCGTGCTGCCCGGAATCGGCTGCAGCTGAACAGACAGCCCGCCCATCGCGGCACCGGCCAGCACATCGAGGCCTTCGAGTTGATCCAGCAGTGATTGCATACCTCTCCTTTGGGTTGTCTACCGTGGGAAGCGCGCGATGCTTCGATGGATTCACTATAGGTGCAGCGACATAACATGTCAAAAATTCTTTTAACCCATGCGCATGACTTTCGGCACTGGCGCGCTCTCTAGAATCCGCCGATGGCCAGCACCATCAACCCCGCGCGTGTCGATTTCGTGACGCTGCGCCTGTTCTGCGCCGTGGCCCAGTCGGGCAGCATCACCAAAGGCGCGGAAGCGTGTCACCTCGCGCTCTCTGCAGCGAGCCGACGCCTGTCCGACTTCGAAGCCGCCACCGGCTCCAAGCTGCTCGAACGCAGCGCCCAGGGCATCGCGCTCACACCCGCCGGGCATGTGGCGATGCAGCATGCGATGCGCCTGTTCCAGGGCTTCGAGCAGTTCAGCAACGAGCTGGGCGACTACGCCAGCGGCGTGCGCGGCCACGTGCGTCTGTGGGCCAACATGTCGGCACTGACGGAGTTCCTGCCGACCACGCTGGCGGCCTTCCTCGGGCAGCATCCCGATATCCGCGTCGAGGTCGAGGAACAGCTCAGCGGCGACATCGTGCGCGCGCTGGTCGACGGCCTCGCCGACGTGGGCGTGTTCGCCGAGAACACGCCCGCCTACGGCCTCGACGTCGCGCCCTTCCAGACCGACGAGCTCGTGGTGCTGTGTGCCAAGCCACATCCGCTGGCTCGCCTGCGTGCGAAGCAGGTCGACTTCAAGACCTGCCTGGCGCACGAGTTCGTGGGTCTGAACCGCAGCAGTTCGCTGCTCGAACTGACCTCGCGCGCGGCCGAACAGGCCGGCATTCCGATGCGCCTGCGCGTGCAGGTGCGCAGCTTCGATGCGATGTGCCACATGATCGCCGCCAACCTCGGCATCGGCGTGGTGCCGCTGGCCGCCTGCAAGGCGCAGGTGGCCGCGCTAGACCTGAAGGTGGTGCACCTGAAGGACGCGTGGGCCACGCGGCGCCTGCTGATGGCGACGAAGACGGGCGCGGCGCTGACGCCGGCGACGCAGCTGCTGGTGCGGCAGCTGCTCGCTTCGTCGAACTGACGACCGGCCGGGGCCCTACCCCGCCGCCTCGGCTTCGAGCACCGCCCACTCCGCCTCCGTGAACAGCCGCGAGCGCGTCAAAAAGCGCACGCCCAGCGGCCCTTCCAGCGAGAACATGCCGCCGCGGCCCGGCACCACGTCGATGATCAGCTGCGTGTGCTGCCAGTACTCGAACTGCGGCCCGCTGATGTAGAACAGCATGCCGCCGATGGAGCCCAGCAGCCGGTCGTAGTCGCCCACGATGAACTCGCCCTGCGCGTAGCACATGGGCGCGCTGCCGTCGCAGCAGCCGCCCGACTGATGGAACATCAGCGGGCCGTGCCGTGCGGCGAGGTCATCGATGAGCGCGAGCGCCGCGTCGGTCGCGGTGACGCGCAGGACCTCGCCGGTCATCAGAAGAAGCCCAGCTTGTTCTCGCTGTAGCTCACGAGCAGGTTCTTGATCTGCTGGTAGTGGTCGAGCATCATCTTGTGGTTCTCGCGCCCGATGCCCGACTGCTTGTAGCCACCGAAGGCCGCGTGCGCGGGGTACTGGTGGTAGCAGTTGGTCCACACGCGGCCGGCCTGGATGCCGCGGCCCATGCGGAAGGCACGGTTCATGTCGCGGCTCCACACGCCGGCGCCCAGGCCGTAGAGCGTGTCGTTGGCAATCGCCAGCGCCTCTTCCTCGTCCTTGAAGGTGGTGACCGACACCACGGGCCCGAAGATTTCCTCCTGGAAGATGCGCATCTTGTTGTGGCCGCGGAACACGGTCGGCTTCACGTAGTAGCCATCGGCCAGGTCGCCGTCGAGCTGCTGGCGCTCGCCGCCGATGAGCACCTGCGCGCCTTCCTGCCGGCCGATGTCCAGGTAAGACAGGATTTTTTCCAGCTGCTCGCTCGAGGCCTGCGCGCCGATCATGGTGGCCGCGTCGAGCGGGCTGCCCTGCTTGATGGCGGCCACGCGCTTCAGTGCGCGCTCCATGAAGCGGTCGTAGATCGACTCTTGAATGAGCGCGCGGCTCGGGCAGGTGCAGACCTCGCCCTGGTTCAGCGCGAACATCGTGAAGCCTTCGAGCGCCTTGTCGAAGAAGGCGTCGTCGCGCTCCATCACGTCGGCAAAGAAGATGTTGGGCGACTTGCCGCCCAGCTCCAGCGTGACCGGAATGAGGTTCTGGCTCGCGTACTGCGAGATCAGCCGGCCCGTGGTGGTCTCGCCGGTGAAGGCGATCTTGCCGATGCGGTTGCTCGACGCCAGCGGCTTGCCCGCCTCCACGCCGAAGCCGTTGACGATGTTCAGAACGCCCGGCGGCAGCAGGTCGCCAATGACCTCCATCAGCACCAGGATCGACACCGGCGTCTGCTCGGCGGGCTTGAGCACCACGCAGTTGCCGGCCGCCAACGCGGGCGCGAGCTTCCACACGGCCATGAGGATCGGGAAGTTCCACGGAATGATCTGGCCGACCACGCCGATGGGCTCATGAAAGTGGTACGCGAAGGTCTCGTGGTCGATCTCGCTGATGCCGCCTTCCTGCGAGCGGATGCACGAGGCGAAGTAGCGGAAGTGGTCGATGGCCAGCGGCAGGTCGGCGGCCATGGTCTCGCGAATCGGCTTGCCGTTGTCCCAGGTCTCGGCGGCGGCCAGCATGGGCAGGTTTTCCTGCATGCGGTCGGCGATGCGGTTCAGGATGTTGGCGCGCTCGGTGGTCGAGGTGCGGCCCCAGGCGCCCTTGGCCTTGTGGGCGGCGTCGAGTGCGCGCTCGATGTCGGCGGCGCTGGAGCGCGGCACTTCGCAGAAGACCTTGCCGGTGACCGGCGTGATGTTGCCGAAATACTGGTTCTCCACCGGCGCGACCCATTCGCCGCCGATGTAGTTGCCGTAGCGCTTCTTGAAAGGCACCGCGGTACCGAATTTGCCCGGTTCGAGCATGTCCATGGGTTGTCTCCGTTGGGTAAGGTGTGAACGGGCGCCACGACATGCGGCGGCCCGCACAAGCACCGCAAGCGGCATACCCGCGCGGATCGGGACAATCCCCAAGCCCCGCGCCACAGGGGCGCGGCCCGCGCAGAGGGTTTCCATTCGCAATCTGCGACAGATGGGCGCGACGGCGGCGACTACGATGTCGCACAAGGCGAATCGCCGGCAATCCCGCCCACGGAGTTCCGCAAGATGAGTGAAGCTTCCGCACCCTCGGTCAGCGTCGCGCAGGCCCGCGAGCTGTTCTTCGCGCAGGGCCGCGACCCGGCGCCGTGGATCGCGCCGCACATCTCACGCTCGTGGCAGCGCAGCCGGCCGGTCGATCCGCATTGCATCGACCCGACGCCCATGGCGCCTTCGCTGCTCAACGAACGTCGCGAGCAGGCGATGCGCCTGCTCAGCTGCGCGCAGCCCGAACTCGACGGGCTCGCCGAGCACGCGGTGGGCAACGGCTGCATCGTCGCGCTATCGGACGCCAGTGGCCTGATCCTCGAGGAGATCGGCAGCCCCGACTTCCTGCCCAAGGCCCAGCGCGTGGCGCTGCAGCCCGGCGTGGAATGGTCGGAGAGCCACCGCGGCACCAACGCCATCGGCACCGCGCTGGCCGAGCGTGTGGCGCTGATGGTGCTGGGCGGCGAGCACTACCTGGCGCAGAACGGCCGGCTGGGCTGTGCGGCGGCGCCCATCTTCAGCGGGCGCGGCGAGCTGGCCGGCGCGCTCGACATCTCGGGCGAGACCGCGCGCGTGAACCACCACGCCCTCGGCCTGGTGCGCATGGCGGCGCAGCAGGTCGAGCACCGCATGCTGCTGGCCGAGGCCTCGGGCCACGTGCTGCGCTTCCATGCGCGGCCCGCGCTGATCGGCACCGCGCGCGAAGGGCTGATGGTGATCGAGGGCGGGCGCATCGTGGCGGCCAACCGGGTGGCGCTCGACCTGTTCGGGCGCACATGGGAGGGCCTGCTCGACCTCGACGCCGAAGAATTCCTGGGCGCGCAGTGGCCGCGCATGGAGCACCGGCGCAGCCTGCTCACGCTGCCGGGCGGGCGGCAGATCGCGACGGTCATGGAGCGCACGGGCACGGCGAACAGCGGCGCGGGCCGCACCGGCGCGCGGCAGGTGATGACCGCGAACGCCGCGCCCGTCGACCACGACGACGTCGTGCGCCCATTGCTGGCGCGCGCCGTGCGCGTGCTCAACGAAGGCGTGCCGGTGCTGGTGAATGGCGAGACCGGCAGCGGCAAGGAGGTGTTCTCGCGCCGCCTGCACGCCGCCAGCCGCCGCAGCGCGGGCCCGTTCGTGGCGGTCGATTGCGCCTCGCTGCCCGAGACGCTGATCGAGGCCGAGCTGTTCGGCTACGAAGAAGGCGCTTTCACCGGCGCGCGCCGCAAGGGCATGCCGGGGCGCATCCGCGAAGCGCACGGCGGGGTGCTGTTCCTCGACGAGATCGCCGAGATTCCGCTCGCGCTGCAAACACGCCTGCTGCGCGTGCTCGAAGGCCGCGTGGTCACGCCGCTGGGCGGCGGCCAGGGCGTGGCGGTCGATTTCGATTTGATTTGCGCCACGCACGCCGGCCTGCCCGCGCTGGTCGAGGCCGGGCGCTTTCGCGCCGACCTGATGTACCGCGTGGCCGGTTTCACCGTCGCGCTGCCCGCGCTGCACGAGCGTGCCGACCGGCGCGCGCTGATCGCACGGCTGTTCCTCGAATCGGGCGGCGCCGCCAAGCACCTGTGCCTGGAGAACGACGCGCTCGAACGCCTGGCCGCCTACCGCTGGCCCGGCAACGTGCGCGAGCTGCGCAGCGTGCTGCGTGCGCTCGTGGCGCTGGCCGACCCGGGCGATGCCGTGACGGCCGATGCGCTGCCCGCGCACCTGCAAGACGCCGCACCCCCTGCTGACTTCAGCGAAGCCACAGCGTCGCAACCCAACGCGCCCCTGCAGACCATCACGCGCCACGCCATCGACGAAGCGCTGCGCGCCTGCGACCACGACGTGGCGCGCGCGGCCCGCCGGCTCGGCGTTCACCGCAGCACCGTGTACCGCCACCTCGCGCGCCAGCGCCCGCCCGCGGGCAACACCAAAGACTGACTTGCCCGCACGCGCGGGAGCGGCCAGACTTTGCGCATGGCCCTGCCCCCGCATTCATGACCACCGGCAAATCCGCGCGCAAGCTCTCGGCCGTGCCGTCCACCTTGCGGATTCCGCTGGCCGCGCGGGCTTCGGGCGATGCGCTGTTTCCGCAGATGGCCGTGCGCGACGCCTACGCCGCCGGCATCCTCGAGCAGATCCGCGACGACGACCATGCCCTGCCCGACGACCGCACGACCATCTACGGCATCCTCGCGCGCACGCGGCGCTTTCGCAGCCTGGCGCAAGACTTCCTCAAGCTGCACCCGGGCGCGCGCGTCGTGAACCTGGGCTGCGGCCTGAGCCACTACTTCCAATGGCTGGACGACGGCAAGTCGCGCATGACCGACGCCGACCTCCCCGAGGTGCTGGCCCTGCGCCGCGAGCTGCTGCCCGACACGCATCCGCGCCACGACCTGCGCGAACTCGACCTCACGGCGCCCGGTTGGTGGGAGCAACTCGGCCTGCCGCGCAAGCGCCAGGCGCAGCCGGTCTTCCTGTTCACCGAGGGCGTGCTGATGTACCTCACGCCCGAGCAGGTGAACGCCGTGTTCGCCACCTTCGGCGAACGCGCGCCTGCGGGCTCGGTGCTGGCCTTCGATGCGATGTGCTGGCTGGCCGTGGGCCGCGCGCGCCAGCATCCTTCGGTGCGCGCGACCGGCGCGGAGTTCCAGTGGGGCCTGCGCCGGTACGAAGACCTCACGCAGCCCCATCCGCGCCTGCACCTGGACGGCACCTACCGCGTGATGGAAGGCATCGGCTGGCCCTACACGCTGTTCGCGCCGATGGTGCTGTTCTTTCTCGGCGTGCCGATCTACGCGGTGTACGCGCTGAGGGCGAAGGACTAGGACCTCTTCAGGCGAACGGCACGCTGCGCCACGGGCTGCGCGTGTCGCTCAGCAGCAGGCGGTTGGTGCGCAGCAGGTGCTCTTCGCGCGCATCGGAGTACTGCCAGATCAGGCCCGCCGCGATGTACGCGGCGCTCACCTGCGACCAGTTGGCATAGGCCGCACGCACCTGCGATGCCAGGCCGCCCGCAAAGTCCGCGAACTCCGCGCGTTCGATGTAACCCAGCTGTACCGCCCAGCGCGACAGGTTGGCCAGGCGCACCGCGTCCCAGGCCACCAGGTTCGTCAGCTGATCCGGCGCCACGCCGAAGTGCTTGCGCAAGGCGCCGACCCAGCTCTGGCTACCGGTCATCAGCTGGCTCAGCTCGGCGCTCGAGTGCCCGGTCTGCGCGGACAGCGCCCGCATGTCCAGGTGCTCGCGCGCCTTGATCTGGAAGAACGCGGGAAACCACGCGTCCATGACCAGGCGCAGCACGCCGGGCGTGGACTGCACCGCCGCATCGATCGCGCCAATGGCCTTCCAGGCCGGCAGGTACTTCGCGCGCTGCCCTTCCTCGGTCAGCCAGCGCGCGGTCTGCTCGAAGCTCGCGCGGTCGCTCACGTTCCACACCTGCGCGATGCCTTCGCGCAGGGTGTCGTTGTCCTTGCCGGTGAGCACCGCGTTCACGCAGTCGCCGTTGAAGGCCGACAGCGGCGTGCTCAGCGTGACCAGCCATTGCTCCTGCGCGGAAAGCGCAGGCGCGGCGGCGTCGAACTTGAGCTTGTCGTTGTCGAGCATCGCGTGCGCGAGCGTGTCCTTGAACCCCATGAAAACTCCTCCGAATCTTGTTGAATGGCGCGCGGGCGGATCAGGCCTTCGATTGCAGGCGCGCGATCTCCTGCTGCAGGAACGCAAGGAAAGGTGCGCGCAGCGATTCCTTCATGTGCGCGGGCAGCGCGATGGGCGGGGTCGAGCCGGTCAGCAGCTGGTCGCCCTTCTCTCCGATCTGCAACGCGCGCGCCTCCACCCGCTCCAGCGCGATGCGCAGCGGCGACTCCATCAGGTCCTTGCCGTACAGCGCCTGCGCGGTGAGCGCCACGCCGTAGGGGCCGCCGAACAGCGGAAAGTCGGCCAGCGCGAACTGCAGCGTCTCGCCCGCGGGAATCTGGAACTTGTCCGTCACCTTGCCCAGCTTCTTGGCGAGCTTCGGGTTGGCGGGGTCGAGCAAGGTGTCGATCGCGCCGTGGTCGGCCACCAGCTCGGCCAGCGTCCAGACGCGCTGCTGCGCCTGCCGCTGGCTGCCGTTTTCCGCGTGGTACGCGAGCACCGCCGCGACCGTCGGTGCCAGCAGTTCGCCGCAGCGTTTGAGCAGCACCGGCTCGGGCGCGTCGGCCACGCCGGACCAGTCTTTCCATGCCTTGTAGCGCGCCAGCAGCGTCGAGACGAACGAAGGTGCATCGTCCGCGCGCGCAGGCAAGGCATGGCCCTGCGCCGGTGGCGGTGCGGCCGACAGCACGGTGAAGTCGTCCTGCACGTACACCGCCTGGTCGGTCAGCAGCAGCCCTTGCGAGGTGCGCTTGCCGCTGAGCCGGTTCATCGCGTGGTAGCCGAGGAAGAACAGCGGAATTTCGTCGCCCAGCCACGGCCTGGGCAGGTACATCTGCTCGACCGCCTGCGCGAACACCTGCGGCGCGTCTTCGTGGTCGGGGTGGTCTGCCTGGTCGGGCAGGAAGGAAAAGGCCGACAGGTCGGCATGCAACGGCGCCTGCACCTGTTGCTGCACGCGTGCGCGCAAGGCATCGCCGTGGCGCGCGCGTTCGGGCGGCAATGCGCCCAGGTGGTCGGTGAACGACGAAAAAACGAATGACATGCTGAATCTCTCCCTGAAACCGTGGTTGTGAATGGGTAAGCGGCCCGGCATCTGCTTCCGTGGGCCATGCACGGCAGATCGGCCGTGACCGCGGCGTGTCCTGGAAGGACACCGCCGCAACGCCGGCCCAAGGGAAGTGTTCCCCGGCGGCTCACGGACTGGATGATCACGCGCCCCCATGTCAGGAGCGCGGCCATGCTACTGGGAAGCGTCGTCTGGCATTCTGACGAATTCTGCGAGGGCGCGCGATCACGAAATTCGCGCCGCTAGCATCAGCGCATCTTCAAACCGTGGCCACTCTGTGATGCGCCACACACGGGAGTCAAACGAATGGGTACATGGTCGACAGCAGGCTTCGGCAACGACGAGGCACTCGATTGGCTGGCGGAACTGCAGGAAGCCGATGACGCGCTCGCCTTCATCCGCGAGACGCTGGATTCAGGTTCGACCGAAGGCACCGTCGCCGCGGCCGAAGTGCTGGCACTGCTCGCCGGACACGGCGGCGCCGACGTGCACCCGGACGCCGTCGACTGGTGCGCCGGCAAGGCTGCGCCGCCCACCGACCTGCGCCATGCCGCCGCCGACGCGCTGCAGGCCATCCTCGACGACCCCGACGCGGACGGCCACGACACCTGGGCCGAACTCGGCGAGGACGACGAGGACTACCTCGCGTGGCTCGCCAACCTGAAGAGCCTGCAGGTCCGGCTGCGCGGCTGACCCGCGCTGAACGCGCCCGGCGTTCCGGCCAAAGCGTGCGCCGTGTTACGTAACGAGTGGCGACAGCTGCCCGTTTTGCACCATTGGCCTGACAGGGCCATTCGCACAAAAATCGTTTCGAATCAAAGGGATACGGCGTTTCCGGTCCGTCGTTGACGGCTGAAGTCGAAGGCGGCACGCATGTTGCCCTCTGTAGTCATTTATTTGACGAGGAGGCCGCATGACCACCACCGTATCGCCGATCGCTTCGATCCCCGCCGCCGCCGAAAGCGGCGCCCCCGTGGTGCTTGCACAGGCCAGCGTCACCCCCCTGGGCCCCGTCGGATCGGGCGCCCCCATGGCCGCGCCCGCCGGGCCGACCAGCCTGGGCACCCTGTCCAACGCCACGCCCGGCACGGTCGTCATGCGCGACGGATTTCGCATGCCGGTGGACGGCAACCAGACCCTCATCGCCGGCGACCGCGTGATCGTGCCCGACGGCGGGCAGGCCAACGTGCTCTTCCCCGGCTCGGCCACCAACAAGGCGCCGCTGGCCGGTGTGTTCGCGGGCGGCACCGACGCCACCATCACCTCGACCAAGCTGTCCAGTGGCCTCGAACAGGTGAACGTCGACGTGGCCGCGGGCAACCTCGATGTCACCTCGCCCGACAGCGACGCGGAAGCCGCGGCGCTCGCCGTGAGCAAGAAGACCGCAGCCGGCAGCGGCATCGGCCTGGGCGAATTCGCACTCGGCGCGCTGGGCGCCATCGGCCTGGGCGCCGCGCTGAGCGGTGGTGGTGGCGGCGACGGCGGCGGGTTCCCGCTGTTCGTCTCGGGCATCGGCGACAGCGACGCGGATGCCGATTCAGATGCCGATGCAGACGCCGACTCCGACTCGGATGCAGACGCCGATGCCGATGCCGATTCGGACGCCGACGCGGATTCGGATGCAGACGCCGACGCTGATGCGGACGCCGATTCGGACGCGGATGCCGATGCCGACGCAGACCACCTGCTCGATCCGGGCGACGGCCTCGCCGGGCACCTGCTGGGCGCCCTCGACAACGCGCTCGGCCTGGGCGGCGGTGCGACCAACGTGCGCAGCGCCTCCGGCTCGTCGGGCACGCTGGCCTCGCTGATGCCCGTGGCCGACGGCCTCACCGACCTGGTCGACGACCTGCTCTCGCCGGTCACCGGCGATGAGTTCAAGGCCAACGATCCCAACGAGTTCGAACCGGTGGACCACGTGGTCGAAGACATTGCCGTTCACGTGGGCGGTGTGCTGACCCCTGTGGTCGACGGCCTGCTCGGCGAAGGCCTGACCGACGCCCTCGTCGGCTCGCTGATCGGCCAGGTCGACTACCTGACCGACGCGCTGGGCAATGCGCTGGAGAACGTGCTGGGCAGCGAAGGCCTGCTCGGCGGCATCACCACCCCGCTGGGCCTGGACGGCCTCGTGGACGACCTGCTCGGCACGGACGGTGTCGTCGGCCAGGTGCTCGAAGGGCTGCTGGGTGACGGCAGCCTGCTGGGCAGCGTGCTCGGCGAAGACGGATTGATCGGGCAGTTGCTGGGGGATGACGGGCTGCTCGGTGGCGTGCTGGGCGATGGCGGTTTGCTGGGTGGCGTGCTCGGCGGCGAAGGCGGCCTGCTGGGCGGTGTGCTGGGTGACGACGGCCTGTTGGGCGGTCTGCTCGGTGGCGACGGGGGCCTGCTCGGTGGTGTGCTGGGCGATGACGGCCTGCTGGGTGGCGTCCTCGGCGGCGAAGGCGGCTTGCTTGGCGGCGTGCTGGGTGACAACGGCCTGTTGGGCGGCTTGCTCGGTGGCGATGGGGGTCTGCTCGGCGGCGTGCTGGGCGACGACGGCTTGCTGGGCGGTGTCCTCGGTGGCGAAGGCGGCTTGCTCGGGGGCGTCCTGGGTGACGATGGCCTGCTGGGTGGCGTCCTCGGCGGCGAGGGCGGCCTGCTTGGCGGCGTGCTGGGCGACGACGGCCTGGTCAACGGCCTCCTCGGTGACGAAGGCATCCTGGGCGGCGTGCTCGGCGGCGACGGCGCCCTGTCCGGCCTGCTCGGCAGCGAAGGCCTCACCGGCGGACTGCTCGGTGGCGATGGGCTCGTGGACAGCCTGCTCGGCCCCGACGGCGCGGTCGGCTCCCTGCTGAACGCGACCCCGCTGGCCGGCCTGCTCGGCGGCGAAGACGGCTTGCTCAGCGGCTTGGTGGGCGATGACGGGCTCCTGGGCGGCGTGCTCGGTGACGACGGCCTGCTGGGCGGTGTGCTGGGCGACGACGGCATCCTCGGTGCCGAAGGCCCGGTCGGCGGCCTGTTGAATGGCGTCCTTGGTGGCGACGGCGGCGGCCTGCTCGGCGGTGTGCTGGGTGACGATGGCTTGTTGGGCGGACTGCTCGGCGGTGACGGCGGACTGCTGGGTGGCTTGCTCGGCGACGACGGCCTTCTGGGCGGCGTCCTCGGTGGCGACGGTGGCCTGCTCGGCGGCGTGCTGGGTGACGACGGCCTGCTGGGTGGCGTCCTCGGCGGCGAGGGAGGTCTGCTCGGCGGCTTGCTGGGTGACGAAGGCCTGCTGGGCAGCCTGCTCGGCGGCGGCGACGGCGGATTGCTTGGCGGCGTGTTGGGTGACGACGGCTTGCTGGGTGG
>NZ_JBWKYF010000119.1:0-12853 GCF_059423605.1 Variovorax sp. GW460-12-1-14-LB1 | reverse complement strand
TGAAGCCTTCAGGCTCACAAAACGGGTGGGTCAGTATTCAATGGAAATCTAGGGTCAGCGATCGGCGGAATCCAACAACAGTGGAGCGTTGAGACGCGCAAGGGCAACCGGCGTCGGTACCCGCATTTGGAACAGTGGCCATAGGCCTCCAAGGATGTCGACTTGCAACAACCGACGCACCCGCTGCTAAACGAGGGCGGCGGCTCGAACGGGTTAGCAGACCGGGACATCCTTGCGGAAACCGGCAGGGCGCGAGCCCTCCCATTCGAGCCGCCTAAAAAGGAGCACGAACGAAAAAGCCGCAGACCATGTGCGGTAACTGCGGCTTTCGTCGCAGGATGTCAGCGGGCTGCTAAACCCGGCCTCGCTCATCACGAGGCGAAGGCAATGTAAACGGTCGCTCGGACGCCCGTCAAGCGTCAGCGACTGGAACGCACCGCCCCACCCGAAACATCACCCACTCAGGTCACGGCGTTGGTTCACGTGATCAGACGATCTCAGGCGAGCGCGCGTTGAATCAGCAGCTTCTGGATGTCCGACGTGCCTTCGTAGATCTGGCACACGCGCACGTCGCGGTAGATGCGCTCCAGCGGAAAGTCGTTCACGTAGCCGTAGCCGCCCAGGGTCTGGATGGCGGCGCTGCACACGCGCTCGGCCATTTCGCTGGCGAAGAGCTTGGCCATGGCGGCTTCTTTCAGGCAGGGCCGGCCGGCGTCGCGCAGGCTGGCGGCGTGCCAGATGAGCTGGCGCGCGGCTTCGATCTGCGTAGCGCAGTCGGCCAGGCGAAAGCCCACGGCCTGCTGGTCGAAGATGGCGCCGCCGAAGGCCTGGCGTTCCTTGGCGTAGGCCACGGCCACGTCGAAGGCGCTGCGGGCCATGCCCACGCTTTGCGCGGCGATGCCGATGCGCCCGCCTTCGAGTGCGCCGAGCGCGATCTTGTAGCCCTCGCCTTCGGCACCGATGAGGTTCTCGGCCGGGATGCGGCAGCTGTCGAAGTTGATCTGCGCGGTGTCGCTGCTGTGCTGGCCGAGCTTGTCCTCCAAGCGCGCGACGTTGTAGCCGGGCGCGTCGGTGGGCACGATGAACGCGCTCATGCCGCGCTTGCCGGCGCCCTTGTCGGTCACGGCGATGACGATGGCGACCTGGCCGTTCTTGCCGCTGGTGATGAACTGCTTCACGCCGTCGATCACGTAGCCGTCGCCGTCCTTGCGCGCGGTGGTGCGCAGGCTCGAGGCGTCGCTGCCGGCCTGTGGCTCGGTGAGGCAGAAGGCGCCGAGCATCTGGCCCTGGGCCAGCGGCTCGAGCCACTTCTTTTTCTGCTGCGCGTTGCCGTAGCGCATGAGGATGGCGTTGACGGGACAGTTGGTCACGCTGATGGCGGTGCTGGTGCCGCCGTCGCCGGCGGCGATTTCCTCGAGCACGAGCGCGAGCGTGAGGTAGTCGAGGCCCGCGCCGCCATGCTCCTCGGGCACGCAGATGCCGTAGGCGCCCAGCGCGGCCAGGCCCTGGTGCACCTCTTTCGGAAAGCTGTGGTCGCGGTCCCACTTCGGGGCGTTGGGCCAGAGCTCGGCCTGCGCAAAATCGCGCACGGCGTCGCGGATGGCTTCCTGGTCTGCGCTGAGCAGCATGGCGTTGTCTCCAGTTCTTTCTTGTCGGTGGGTGCGTGGCTTACTTGCCGGCGCCCAGGTCCATGATGAGACGCGCGGCCATGTACAGGCGGCGCGGAATGGCGCTGATGTCGACGTACTCGGCCTTGTCGCTGTGGTAACCGAAGCCGGGCAGGCCCAGGCTTTCGATCACGGGCTTGCCCGAGAGCGCCGCGTAGGCCGCGTCGGTGCCGCCGCCGGTGCGCTCTTCGACGCCCACGCTGCCACCGGCTTCCTTGTAGAAGACCACGGCCTTGTCGACCAGCTTCTTGCCGCCCTCGCCCGCGTTGAAGGCCGGACGGCCGCGCGTGACGAGCACCTTGACGTCGGCCTCGGGCAGTTTTTTCTGCTGCGCCTTTTCTTCGAGCGTCTTCATGGCGGCGTCGAAGTCTTCGTTGCGTGCGTAGCGCACGTCGGCGTTCAGCGTGGCGCTGGCCGGGATGATGTTCGACACGTTGCCGGCCTTGGCAATGGTCCAGTTGAAGCGCAGGTTCTTCGACTTGTCGTCGATGCTCATGGTGCGCAGCACGAGGTCGGAAGCTTCGACCAATGCGTTCACGCCCAACTCGGGCGCGGCGCCAGCGTGCGAGGCCTTGCCGGTGATGTTGACCTGCACGTAGGCAATGCCTGAGGTGCCGAGCGACATCTTCTCGTCGCCGGCGCTGGTGGGCTCGAACGAGAGCACGTAGTCGGCCAGCTTGGCTTCTTCCTGGATCAGGTCGCGCGAGCCGAAGGAGCCTTTTTCCTCGTCGGTGTTGAACAGCACGGTGATGGTGCCGTAGTCGCGCACGCCGTAGTCTTTCAGCAGCTTGAGCGTGTGCAGGATGACGGCGTTGCCGCCCTTGTCGTCGGCGATGCCGGGGCCGTAGGCCTTGTCGCCTTCGATGCGGAACGGCGCCTTGGCGAGCGTGCCCTTGGTGTACACGGTGTCCATGTGCGACATGAGCAGCAGGTTCTTGCCGCCACGGCCCTTGAGCTTGCCGACGATGTTGTCGCCGACCACGAGGCCGGCCGACTTGCTGCGCGTGACGGTGAAGCCGAGGTTCTTCAGTTCGCCTTCGAGGTACGCGCCGGCGGCGGCCATGCCTTCGGCGTCACCGGTGCCGGTCTCGATGTTGACGAGCTTCTCGAGCGTCTTGATCACCGCCGGCTGCTCGTCGGTGGCGGCCTGGAACAGCACGTTGTCGCGCTTCTGGGCCCAGGCGCCACCTGCCACGAAGGCGGTAGCGAGCACGGCGGCAACGGCGGTACGGTGAATGGATGGGCGCATGAAATCTCCTGCTCTACGCATGGTTTTGTTTGAACTGTCCGGGGTGGAAAACCGGCCGGCGCCCTCTCCCGGGCGCCGGCGGCTCCTGGCGTTATAGCAATTCGAGCGCGACCGCGGTGCCTTCGCCGCCGCCGATGCACAGCGTGGCGACGCCGCGCTTCTTGCCGCGCGCCTTCAGCGCGTGCAGCAGCGTGACCATGATGCGCGCGCCGCTGGCGCCGATGGGGTGGCCCAGCGCGCAGGCGCCGCCATTCACGTTGACGATGTCGTGCGACACGTCGAGCTCGTGCATGAGCGCCATGGGCACGACGGCGAAGGCCTCGTTCACTTCCCACAGGTCGACGTCCTTCACGCTCCAGCCGGTCTTGGCGAACAGCTTCTGCACGGCACCGACCGGCGCGGTGGAGAACCACTCGGGTTGCTGCGCGTGCGTGGCGTGGCCGACGATGCGCGCCAGCGGCTTGGCGCCGATCTTCTTGGCATGCGACTCGGTCATCATGACCAGCGCGGCGGCGCCGTCGTTGATCGACGAGCTCGAGGCGGCGGTGATGGTGCCGTTTTCTTTCTTGAACGCGGGCTTGAGCGTGGGGATCTTGTCGAGCTTGACCTTGCCCGGGCCTTCGTCGATGGAGATGACGGTGTCGCCGCCGCGGCCCTTGACGGTGACGGGCGTGATCTCGTCCTTGAAGGCGCCCGATTCGGTGGCGGCCTTGGCGCGCTGCACGCTGGCGATGGCAAAGGCGTCTTGCTGCTCGCGCGTGAAGTTGTACTTGGCGGCGCAGTCTTCACCGAAGGTGCCCATGGAGCGGCCCGGCTGGTAGGCGTCTTCGAGGCCGTCGAGCATCATGTGGTCATAGATCTTGTCGTGGCCCATGCGGTAGCCGCCGCGGCCCTTGAGCATGAGGTAGGGCGCGTTGGTCATGCTTTCCATGCCACCCGCCACGATGACGTCGTGCGTGCCGGCCAGCAGCAGGTCGTGCGCGAGCATCGCGGCCTTCATGGCCGAGCCGCACATCTTGCTGAGCGTGACGGCGCCCGCGCTGTCGGGCAGGCCGCCCTTGTAGGCCGCCTGGCGCGCCGGGGCCTGGCCCTGGCCGGCCATGAGGCAGTTGCCGAACAGCACTTCACCCACGCTCTCGGGCGCGATGCCGGCGCGCTCGACGGCCGCCTTGATGGCCGCGCCGCCCAGGTCGTGCGCGGAGAGGGACGAAAAGTCGCCCTGGAAGCCACCCATGGGGGTGCGGGCGGCGCCGACGATGACGATGGATTCGGACATGGAGGTCTCCTTCAGAAATGTGAAAGTGAAATCAAAGACAAAACGAAAACGGAAATCGGAAACGGGCGGTCAGAAATGCGTCGCGTGGCCTTCGTGCTGGAAGCGTTGCGACTCTTCGTACGGGAACACGTCGAGCATCTGGCCGGCCTGGATGCGTTCCTTGTGGTGCTGCCAGAAGGCGGCGTCGAGCAGGTCGGCGTGGTGCGCCATGAAGGCGGCGCGCACGTCCTTGTTGCCCAGCAGAAAGGGCTCGAAGGTCTCGGGGAACACGTCCTTCGGGCCGACCGAATACCAGACCTCGCCGCTCATCTCGTCTTCTTCGTTGCGCGGCGTGGGCACCTTGCGGAACTTGCAGTCGGTGACGTATTCGATTTCGTCGTAGTCGTAGAACACGACCTTGCCGCCGCGCGTGACGCCGAAGTTCTTCCACAGCATGTCGCCGGGAAAGATGTTGGCGGCCACCATGTCCTTGATGGCGTTGCCGTACTCGATGACCGCGTGCTCCAGCTGGTCCTTGGCGCGACGGGCCTGGGCCGGGCTCTCGGGATGGGCCAGCGTGTCGAAGGCTTCCTGCAGGTAGATGTTCAGCGGGATCATGCGGCGCTCGATGTAGACGTGCTTGAGCACGACCTCCATCTCCCCGTTGCCGTCGCGGTCGCCGATCTCGAGCTGGCTGGGCGCGAACTTGCGGATCTCCTCGATGAGCTCGGGCTCGAAGCGGTCGAGCGGAAAGCCCACGTTGCTGTACTCGAGCGTGTCGGCCATGCGGCCCACGCGGTCGTGCTGCTTCACGAGCATGTACTTGCCCTTGATCTGCTCGCGCGTGGTGTCCTTCTGCGGCGGATAAAAGTCCTTGATGACCTTGAACACGAAGGGGAACGAGGGCAGGTCGAACACCAGCATGACCATGCCCTTGATGCCGGGCGCGATGCGAAAGCGGTCGCTCGAGTAGTTCAGGTGCGACAGGAAGTCGCGGTAGAACAGCGTCTTGCCCTGCTTGGCCAGGCCGAGTGCGTTGTAGATCTCGGCGCGCGGCTTGCGCGGCATGAGCGAGCGCAGGAACTGCACCCAGGCCGAGGGCACTTCCATGTCGACCATGAAGTAGGCGCGTGCAAAGCTGAACAGCATCTGCAGGTCGTCTTCGCCGAACAGCGCCGCATCGATGTAGAACTTGCCGTGGGTGTCGTGCAGGATGGGCAGCGAGAACGGGATCTCGGTGAAGCCGTTCATGATCTTGCCGACCACGTAGGCGCCCTTGTTCCGGTAGAACAGGCCCGACAGCACCTGCAACTGGAAGTTGGCGCGCAGCTTGACCTGGTGGAAGCGGTTCAGGATGACGTGCGCCACGCGCTCGGCGTCGCGCCGCTTGTTGGCGTAGCTGCCCTGCAGCGCGAAGTCGTCGAGCATCTGCTCGATGATGTCGGGCAGCGTCGCCTGCGACGGGTAGTACGGCCGGTAGGTGGGTGCGCCGCGCGGTTCGATGTACTCGGTGCTGATGGCCGGGCGCACGAAGATGAAGTCGTTCTGGAAGTAGGCCCGGTGCAGGATCTTCGTGGTGACCGAGTTGAAGAAACTCTCGGCCAGCTCGGGCTGGTGATGGTTCACCAAGAGGCCGATGAAGTGCAGCTTGACCTGGTGCCAGACCTCCATGGGCTGGTCGCCGGCCTTGAACTCTTTTTCGAGCCGGGCCACGGCCTCGTTCACGCGCAGGTCGTAGAACTCGATGCGCTCGCGCTGCGCCCGCTGCTGGCCATGCCAGTCGGCGGTCTCGAATCGGTGCTTGGCGCGCGCCGATTCGGCCCGGAACAGCCGGTAGTGCCGGTTGAACCCGTCGATCATCGCCTTCGCGATGTCGTAGGCCAGCGGGGAATCGAGGCGCTGCGGGAACATGGCGACAGGACCGGCGATGGCAGCGGCGGGTTCGCTCAGGCGGCTGGCGGGGTCTCGGTGCCTTCGGTGCCGTCGGCACCTGCCTGCGCCGACGGCGAGGCGCCTGCGGGCTTGCTCCACTTGTAGCGGATGCGCTGCACGGCGGCCTTGTAGATGGCGTCGAGCGGCTTGTCGCCCTCGACACTCAGGCCGAGGTCTTGCAGCAGGCCGTCGTGCACGCCGAAGGTCCAGCCGTGGATGCGCACCTTCTGGCCGCGCGCCCAGGCGTCGACCATGACGGTGCTGACGGCCACGTTGACCACCTGCTCGGCCACGTTGAGCTCGCACAGCGCGTCGACGCGCACGTCTTCGGGCAGGCTGTCGAGCATCACGCTGTGGCGGTCGCGCACGTCCTGGATGTGGCGGATCCAGTTGTCGGCCAGGCCGATGCGCTTGCCGCTGAGCGCAGCCTTCACGCCGGCGCAGCCGTAGTGGCCGACCACCATGATGTGCTCGACCTTCAGGTGCTCGACCGCGAACTGGATCGCCGAGAGCGCGTTGAGGTCGGAGTGCACCACGATGTTGGCGACGTTGCGGTGCACGAACACCTCACCCGGCTCCAGGCCGGTGATCTGGTTGGCGGGCACGCGGCTGTCGGAACAGCCGATCCACATGTAGCGCGGCGTCTGCTGCTTGACAAGGCCGGTGAAGAAGCCGGGCCGGTCACGCTCCATCTGGGCGGACCAGGCACGGTTGTGGGCAAAGAGGTCGTCGAGGTTGTCGGAGGGCATGGTGGAGTTCAGGCGGTTGTTTCAGACTATTTGGATACAACAGGCAAGGGGATGGCAGAGCAGCCCGACTCTGGAGCTGCTTGAATCATCTTGTGGAGCCTGGCAACGTCGGGCCTGGAGGTTTCGCGCATCACAGACTGCCATCTGCGCACGCGCTCCACGACCTCCGAAGGACACGACTTTCCTATGGCCAGGTCGCATGTTATCTGTGCGATCTGCTGCGGGTCCTTCGACAGTGTGAAAGACGCCCCCGGCCGGGAAAAAGCGCGAGCGACCTCGTTGCTATAAAGGTAGCGCTCCATGGGTGGATTGGTCAGGAGCTGTGTATCGCGGATCGAGAGAACGCGGCCGAGCTGCACGCGTACCCCCTCCCAGCTGATTCGGTCAATGTGCTCGGCCACTTCCTCAGGCAGCAGTTGGCCCATCTCCACAGTCACCTGATCCAACAACCGCGATGTCTCGAACCGTTCGTTCTCTACTGCCGAGAGGAAGTCAGCTCGGAGGCCGACCTCATCCATGTAAGCCAGTACGTGCCCGATCGGCCACTGCCAAGAGTGACCGCTGTGCTCGTCCCGCGTGGCCGTCTCAAGAAGGCGAATCACCGTAGCGGCCTCCTCGATTTTTCTGGCTCGCTGTCCATCGGTCGAGCGGAAATAGTCGTCTAACGCGATCATCTCGTTGATCGAATGGCCGGCGTAGGTCAGTTCAAGAGCGAGTTGTTGTCGCGCATAGGCGACGTTGGCCTCGGACTGACGCAGCTTCGCGATCTCAGGCATGAACTGCGAAGTGAGGCGCACCACGGCTGGCACGAAGAATGTCGGCGAGCGCCTGTCCACCAAGCGAGAGTGGCACGCCAGCATGGCCTGTCGAACGTTCTCGTAGGACTCCATCCTGAAGTCGATGCCGGTTTGGATGTGCGTGAGGAATGCCTCGCTCGGCACAGTGCCGGCCTTCAGTCTTTCAAAGAGTGCATCACGGCTCGGCGCCGCGAACCCTGAAACGGCCCCCAATGCGGCGCACGCAGCCAGGGCAAGTGCCCGAAGCCAACGGCAACAGCAGGAGCGGGACGTTGCGGATTTGCGGAGCATGGCGCTATTGTCGACGAGGGGTTGAGTCCCGCTCGGATCAGGCAGTCTTGGGAGTCTTGGCTGCGCCCTGTGCCTTCTGGGCCTTGACCAGCGTGGCGCGGCCCTTTTTCTCGTGCTCGCGCACTTCGGCGAGGTTGGCCTGCAGCTCGGCCAGCTGCGCCTCGAGCTGCGCGCGGTGGGCGCCGAGCACGCCCAGGAATTTTTCCAGCTGCGGCACGGTGTCGCGCGGGCTGTCGTACATGTCCAGGATGTCTTTCGCCTCGACCAGCGTCAGGCCCAGGCGCTTGGCGCGCAGCGTGAGCGTGAGCCGCGCCCGGTCGCGCGCGCTGTACACGCGCTGCAGGCCGGCCCGCTCAGGCGACAGCAGGCCCATGTCTTCATAGAAGCGGATGGCGCGCGTCGTGAGGTCGAACTCCTTGGCGAGCTGGCTGATGGTGAAGGTCTGCGCGGGCATGGGCGGCAAGGGTTGCGGGGGCGACAGCAGGTTGGCGGCGCATTCTTTACAATGAAGCCTCAACCCATGACGTTTACGTAAACGTCAATCATACATGAACCTCCTCGAACGCGAACTCCACTACCCCCTGGGCGACACCCTGCCCGCCGCCGGCGAAGCACTGGAAGTCGCGCCCGGCGTGCGCTGGATCCGCATGCGGCTGCCCTTTGCGCTGGACCACATCAACCTCTGGCTGCTGCGCGACGCGATCGACGGCGTCGAGGGCTGGACGGTGGTCGACTGCTGCATCGCGCACGACGAGGCCCGCGCGCAGTGGGAGCAGATCTTCGAGACCCAGCTGCAGGGCCTGCCGATCCTGCGCGTGATCGTGACCCACATGCACCCCGACCACATCGGCCTGGCCGACTGGCTGTGCCAGCGCTGGAACGCGCCGCTGTGGATCAGCGCCACCGACTACCACGTGGCGCGCGTGCTGTGCAGCGCCGGCGACACGCTCGCGGGCGGCGACGCGGCGGCCGACTTCTTCGCCTCGCACGGGCTGACCAACCCCGAGTCGATCGCCAAGATCCGCGCGCGTACCAGCTACTACACCAACATGGTGCCCAGCGTGCCCGCCCGCTACGTGCGCATGATGGACGGCGACATCGTCCGCATCGGCGGACGCGACTGGCGCTGCATCAGCGGCTACGGCCATGCGCCCGAGCACATCGCGCTGTACTGCGCCGAGCCGAAGCTGCTGCTGGGCGGCGACATGATGCTGCCGCGCATCTCGACCAATGTGAGCGTGCATGCGGGCGAGCCCGAGGCCAATTCGCTGCGCCTGTTCCTGGACAGCATCGACAAGTTCAAGGCCCTGCCGGCCGACACGCTGGGCCTGCCCTCGCATGGCAAGCCCTTCACCGGCATCCACCGCCGCGTCGACCAGCTGCAGGAGCACCACCGCGACCGCCTGGCCGAGCTGCTCGAAGCCTGCCTCGCGCGCCCGATCACGGCGTCGGAGGGCCTGCCGATCCTGTTCAAGCGCGAGCTCGACCTGCACCAGATCACCTTCGCCATGGGCGAGACCGTGGCCCACCTGCACCTGCTGTGGTTCTCGGGGCAGGTGAAGCGCACGCTCGATGCCGACGGCATCTACCGCTTCGGCGCAGCCTGAGGCCCCCCGGCTTTTCACTTCGCTTCGCTGCGTGTAACTCCACCCCCCAAGGGGGAGGCGCGGCTCGCCTTGGGGCGGCCCGGCGGCGGCCGCATAGACTCTGGGAATGACAATGTCGAACACGCTGGCTGAGCTGCGCGCCGGCCGGCTGGCTGGCGCACGACGACTGGACCTCTCGTGCGGACTCACCGAGTTCCCGCGCGAGATTTTTGCGCTCGCCGACACCCTCGAAACGCTGAACCTCACGGGCAATGCGCTCAGCGCGCTGCCCGACGACCTCGGCCGGCTGCACAAGCTGCGCGTGCTGTTCTGCTCCGACAACCGCTTCACCGAACTGCCGGCCTCCATCGGCCAGTGCCGCCAGCTCGACATCGTGGGCTTCAAGGCCAACCGCATCGCCCACGTACCCGCCGAGGCGCTGCCGCCCTCGCTGCGCTGGCTGATCCTGACCGACAACGCCATCGAGGCACTGCCCGACACCCTCGGCGACTGCACCCGCATGCAGAAGCTGATGCTGGCCGGCAACCGCCTGCGCGCCCTGCCGCCGTCGGTGGCCCGCTGCCGACAACTCGAGCTGCTGCGCCTGTCGGCCAACCGCTTCGAGGCGCTGCCCGAGTGGCTGCACACGCTGCCGCGCCTGGCCTGGCTGGCGTGCGCGGGCAATCCGTTCGACGCGCCGACCGAAGACGCCGCCATCGACGCGCCCACCGTGCCGCACGTCGACTGGCGCGACCTGACGCTCGGCCCGAAGCTCGGCGAAGGCGCCTCGGGCGTGATCCACCGCGCCACGCTGGCCACACCCGATGGCGCCGCGCAGCCCGTGGCGGTGAAGCTGTTCAAGGGTGCCGTCACCAGCGACGGCTGGCCGCACAGCGAGATGGCGGCCTGCATCGCGGCCGGCGCGCACCCGACGCTGATCGCCGCACAGGGCCGCATCGACGGCCACCCCGACGGCACCGAAGGCCTGGTGATGGCGCTGGTGCCGCCCTCGTTCCGCACCCTGGCGGGCCCGCCGAGCCTGGCCTCGTGCACCCGCGACGTCTACGCCGACGATGCGCACTGGACCACCCGCACCGCCCTGCGCATCGCGCGCGACATCGCGGCGGCCATGGCGCACCTGCATGCGCGCGGCCTGCTGCATGGCGACCTGTACGCCCACAACATCCTGTGGCACGCGCAGGACGGCGGGCGGCTCGGCGACTTCGGCGCGGGCTGGATGACCGGCGCGCTCGACCCGGCACTGGCGAAAGCCCTGCAGGGCGTGGAAATGCGCGCGTTCGGCTGCCTGCTCGAAGAGCTGGCCGAGCGCTGCGACGATGCAGCTTCTTCTCCCTTGACCACGCTCGCGGCGCGCTGCCTGCAGCCCGACGTGGCGGCGCGGCCGTCGTTCGCCGAGGTGCTGTCGGTGCTGGACGCCGCCGCGCCATGACGCGCCCCCGCTTCCCCATCCCGATGCCCACGCGCGACGGCGTGAGCCCGAGTTGTGTCTCGCTGCCTTACGGCCCCTGGCCCACCATCGCCGACTTTCTCGTCGAGCGTTTTCCCGCCATCTCGCGCGAGGCCTGGCTCTCGCGCATCGAAGCGAACGACGTGTGCGACGAGCACGGCGTGCCCATCACCACCACGCGGCGTTACGAGTCGCCGCTGCGCGTGTACTACTACCGCGCGCTCGACGCCGAGACGCCCATCCCTTTCGAAGAGTTGGTGCTGCACCAGGACGACGACCTCGTGGTGGTCGACAAACCGCCCTTCGTGCCTGTCACGCCCACCGGCAAGTACGTGCAGCAGAGCCTGCTGGTGCGCCTGAAGCGCAAGCTCGGCCTGGACGACCTCGTGCCGCTACACCGCATCGACCGCAACACTTCGGGACTGGTGCTGTTCTCGGTGCGCCGCGAGACGCGCGGCGCCTACCAGGCGATGTTTCCCGAGCGGCGCATCGACAAGCACTACGAAGCCGTCGTGCCGTGGCAGGAGGGCGTGTCGTCGGTGCCCGCTGTGTACCGCAGCCGGCTGGTGGACGACGACCACTTCATGCGCATGCGCGAAGCGCCCGGGGAGCCGAATTCCGAAACCCGCATCGTGCTGCGCGAGGCCCGCGACGGCCATGCGCTGCTGGAACTCTCGCCCGTCACCGGCCGCAAGCACCAGCTGCGGGTGCACTGCCAGGCGCTGGGTTTGCCGATCGTGAACGACCCGTTCTATCCCACGCTGCAGCCGGCGGGGAATGACGACTTCGACAGGCCGCTGCAGCTGCTGGCGCGGTCGCTGTCTTTTGTCGACCCGCTGAACGGCGCCTTGCGCACCTTCGAGAGCCCTCGCCGGCTGGCGCTGCCTTCTGCTCCTGCTGCCGCCTAGGTGACGCGGCGCGGGCGCGTCGCGGACTAAGCTTTCTCCTGACGGGAATTCACCTTCCTCTCTTTCACCACTCAGGAGACAAACGCACATGGACACCACCCAACTCTTCTCGCTGAAGGGCCGCAGCGCCTTGATCACCGGCGGCTCGCGCGGCATCGGTCGCATGATTGCCGAGGGCTTCCTGGCGCAGGGGGCGCGCGTGTACATCTCGGCACGCAAGGCGGCGGCTTGCGATCAGACGGCGAAGGAGCTGTCGGCTTTTGGGCATTGTGTGTCGCTGCCGGCTGATGTGTCGACTGTGGAGGGGGCGCAGGCGCTGGTCGATGCTTATGCGAAGCATGAAGGGTCGCTCGATATCCTGGTCAACAACGCGGGGGCTGCTTGGGGCGCGCCGTATGAAGAGTTTCCAGAGAGTGGCTGGGACAAGGTCGTCGACCTGAACTTGAAGACGCCCTTCTTCCTGACCAAGGCGCTGACGCCGATGCTCAAGAAGGCGGCTACGGATCATCTGTCGAAGGTGATCAACATTGCTTCCATCGACGGGATTTCGGTGAATCCGCAGGAGACTTATTCGTATGCGGCTAGCAAGGCGGGGTTGATTCAGTTGACGCGGCGGATGGCGTTGCGGTTGGCGCAGGATCGGATCGTGGTCAGTGCGATTGCTCCCGGAGCGTTCGCTTCGGATATGAACAAGGATGCGCGGGATCATGGGGATGAGGTCAAGGGACGGATTCCTGCTGGGCGCATTGGTACGCCTGAGGACATGGCTGGTGCCGCCATCTATCTGGCCTCTCGGGCTGGGGACTATGTGATGGGGTCTACGCTGGTGGTGGACGGTGGGGTTACGCACGCTCGCTAGGTTTTTGGGTTCCGGGGCCGGGTCTCGGCCCGGCGGCCGACCTACTTTTCTTTGCTTCGCCAAAGAAACGTAGGCAAAAGAAAGGCGACCCT
>NZ_JBWKYF010000118.1:0-13086 GCF_059423605.1 Variovorax sp. GW460-12-1-14-LB1 | reverse complement strand
CGATGGCGGGTGGCGGGTTGCCGGCGGCGGTGGGTTCAAGGGACTGTGCGTGCGTTGTGTAGGCAAGCAGCACGAGAGACGCGGCCGCCGCAAGGCGGTGACGGCGGGGCGATGGGTTCATCTGACCATAATAATCCAGCCATTTGAACGAGCGCCGCATGGGGCTTCGTCGCTGCCGGAGTTTTACTTTTCATGCCTGAACTACCCGAAGTCGAAGTCACCCGGCGCGGCTTTGCCGACCGCATCGCCGGCGCGCGCATCGAGTCCGTGCGCATCGGCAAGCCGCTGCGCTGGGCGCTGATGGTGGTGCCGCAGGCGCTGGTCGGGCGCCGCGTGCGCGAGGTGCGCCGTCGCGGCAAGTACCTGCTGATCGACCTGGACCGCGGGTTGCTGCTGCTGCACCTGGGCATGTCGGGCAGCCTGCGTTTCGACATCCACCTGCCGGAGCCCGGCGTGCACGACCACTTCGACCTTGTCACCGAGCTTGGCACGCTGCGGCTGAACGACCCGCGCCGCTTCGGCGCCGTGGTCTACGTGGACGATGAAGAGGCGCCCTGGGCCCTCAAGCTGCTCGGCGGACTGGGCATGGAGCCGTTGGGCGATGCCTTCGACCTCGACGCCTTCCATGCCGGGCTGAAGAAACGACGCACGGCCATCAAGCAGGTGCTGCTCGCGGGCGACGTGGTGGTGGGCGTCGGCAACATCTACGCGTCGGAGGCGCTCTTCATGGCCGGCATCCGACCGACGTTGTCAGCGGCGCGCATCAGCCGGCCGCGCGCGGCCAAGCTGCATGCGGCGGTGCGCGACATCCTGGCGCGGGCGGTGGAGAAGGGCGGCAGCACCTTGCGCGACTTCTCGAACGTGGACGGGCAAAGCGGCTACTTCCAGCTCGAAGCGACGGTCTACGGCCGCGCGGGCGAGCCGTGCCGGGTGTGCGGCACGCCGATCCGGCTGTTGAAACAGGGGCAGCGCTCTACTTATTACTGTCCTCATTGCCAGAAATCCTAGGGACGGTGCGCCCGATGGCGGCTGCTTCGGGGCAAACTCCTGCCGGTACCCCGTTCGCCATGTGGCGATGTTATATTTGTAAATTCTTACTTACATCTTCCCCTTGAGCCGCTCTTTCAACCAACAGCTCGATCAGCACGGCGCCTGGCGGAGCAACTTCGCCCGCCGCCTTCAGTGGCTGTCCCGTTGGCTGACCGACAACGAGCTGCTCGACCAGGCTGTGGCCGAACGGCTGCGCGCCCTCGAAGACCAGATCCGCACCAGCAAGGTCATGGTGGCCTTCGTGGCCGAGTTCTCGCGCGGCAAGTCGGAGCTGATCAACGCGATCTTCTTTGCCGGCTACGGCCGGCGGATCATGCCGGCCAGCGCCGGGCGCACCACGATGTGCCCGACCGAGCTGGGCTACGACGCCGCCCTGGCGCCCAAGCTGCGCCTGCTGCCCATCGAAACCCGCCTGGAGCCGCACTCGCTCGCCCACTGGCGCGAGCGGCCCACGCGCTGGACCGAGCTGCCCATCGAGGTGGGCGACGCCGAGCAACTGGCCCGCGCCATGGGCAAGGTGGCCGAAGTCCGCTGGGTGAGCAAGGACGAAGCCCGCGCGCTCGGCTTCTGGAACCCCGAGACGCCCGACGACAACCCGGTGCAGGACGCCGAAGGCCGCGTCGAGATTCCGCGCTGGCGCCACGCGGTGCTGAACATGCCGCACCCGCTGCTCGAGCAGGGCCTCGTGATCCTCGACACGCCCGGCCTGAACGCGATCGGCGCCGAGCCCGAACTCACCGTGAGCCTGATCCCGCAGGCGCATGCCGTCGTCTTCATCCTGGGCGCCGAAACCGGCGTGACCCGCTCCGACCTGTCGATCTGGCGCGAGCACCTGATCACCGGCGACGACAGCCACGACACACGCTTCGTGGTCCTCAACAAGATCGACACGCTGTGGGACACGCTGAGCACCCCGGCACAGATCGCGCAGCAGATCGAGCGCCAGCGCGAAGGCGCGGCTCGGCTGCTCGAAGTGCCGCTGGCACAGGTGCTGCCGGTGTCCGCGCAGAAGGGCCTGCAGGCCAAGATCGGCCACGACGCGGCCCTGCTAGACGCCAGCCGGCTGCCGGCGCTCGAGGCGCTGCTCGGCGAAGGCGTGCTCGGCAAGCGAGAGACCATGCTGCGGCTCGCCGTCGATGCCGGCATGACCGCGTTGCGCACCGAGGCCGAGCGCCTGCTGAAGGTGCGCCAGCGCGACCTGTCGGAGCAGGCGCTCGAACTGCAGGGCCTGCGCGGCAAGAACGTGTCGGTGATCCGCCACATGCGTGCGCGCATCGACCAGGAACACGCTGAATTCGAGGGCAGCAACACCCGCATCCTGGCGCTGCGCTCGGTGCAGGGCAAGCTGCTGCGCGAGGTGTACGCGGTGCTCGGGCGCACGGCGCTCAAGGCCGACATGGTCAAGCTGGCCGCGGCGCTCAAGCGCCCCGGCGTCAAGTTCAACGTGCGCAAGGTGTACGGCGAAACCTTCGATGCGCTGCGCAACAACCTGCGTGAAGTGCAGGCGACGACGGCCGAGATCCAGTCGATGCTGCACGCCACTTTCCGCCAGCTCAACGCCGAGCAGGGCTTCACGCTGCAGGCGCCGGCCGAGCCCGACCTGAGCGGCTTCGAGCAGGAGCTGGGCCAGATCGAGCGCAGCCACATCCACTACCTGGGCGTGGGCAACCTGATCAAGCTCGCGCAGGCCGACTTCTGCGACAAGCTCGTGCGCGCGCTGGCCAGCCGGTTGCGGCTCGTCAACGAAGCCGCCATGACCGAGGTCGAGCGCTGGAGCAAGGGCGCCAGCGCGCAGATCGATGCGCAGCTCAAGGAGCGCCGCCGCAATTTCAGCAAGCGCATCGAGGCGATCGAACGCATCCAGAACGCCGCGGGCAGCCTCGACGACCGGCTGGCCGAGATCGCCGCGCAAGAAAGCCACCTGGCCGCGCTGCAGGAGCGGCTGCACGAGTTCACCTCGCTGATCGCGCAGCACGGCAGCCAGCCGCCTGTCGCGGCCGCCGCCATCGCGGGCGAGCAACTGCGTGCGGCCTGAGCGCGCCGCCGCGCGGGCGGCCGTTTCCACTTCCGTGTCGCTGCCCCCCGATTTCGCCGCACAGATCGTGCGCTGGCAGCGCAGCCACGGGCGCAGCGAACTGCCGTGGCAGAACACGCGCGATCCGTACCGCGTCTGGCTCTCGGAGGTGATGCTCCAGCAGACGCAGGTCACGACCGTGCTGGGCTACTTCGCACGCTTTCTCGAGCGCTTCCCCGACGTGGCGGCGCTGGCCGCCGGCACCGAGGACGAGGTGTTCGGCCTGTGGAGCGGGTTGGGCTACTACAGCCGCGCGCGCAACATGCACCGCTGCGCGCAGGAGGTGGTCGCGCGCTTCGGCGGCGCCTTTCCGCACACCGCCGCCGAACTCGTGACCCTGCCCGGCATCGGGCGCTCCACGGCTGCGGCCATCGCGGCGTTCTGTTTCGGCGAGCGCGTGGCCATCCTCGACGGCAACGTGAAGCGCGTGCTGACGCGCGTGCTCGGTTTCGACGGCGACATGTCGTCGGCGGCGCAGGAGCGTGCGCTGTGGGACCTCGCCACGCAGCTGTTGCCGCCGGACGGCCAGCGCGAGGCGGTGGCGCACTACACGCAGGGCTTGATGGACCTGGGCGCCACGGTCTGCCTGCCGCGCAAGCCCAGTTGCATGATCTGCCCGGTGAACGCGAGCTGCGTGGGCCTGCGCCAGGGCGCGCCCGAGCGCTACCCGGTGAAGACGCGCAAGCTCAAGCGCAGCGCCCAGTCGCTGTGGGTGCTGCTGGCGCGCGACGCGCAAGGGCGCGTGTGGCTGGAGAAGCGGCCCGCCAAGGGCATCTGGGCGGGGCTGCATTGCCTGCCGGTGTTCGACAGCCACGACGACCTGCTCGCGGCCCTGCCGTCGGGTGCGGCGCATGACACGCAGGAACTGCCACCTTTCGTGCACGTGCTGACCCACAAGGACCTGCACCTGCACCCCGTGCTGCTCCAGGGCGTCCAGCCGCAAGGCGAGGGCGCGCGCTGGGTCGAGGCGCAGGAGTGGAGCCGGCTGGGGCTGCCTGCCCCGATGCGCAAGCTGCTGGAAACCGCCGAGGCCTGAACGGTCCCCGGCGGTAGGCCGGCTTCGCCGCCGTCAGGCGTCGAGTTCGCGGTGGCGCTTGAGTGCGCCCCAGCGGGCGCCGAAGGCGCGCGCCAGCTGCTCGACCAGGAACACCGACCGGTGCTGCCCGCCCGTGCAGCCGATGGCCACCGTCACGTAGCTGCGGTGGTCGCGCGCCAGGGCGTCGAGCCAGTGTGTCAGGAACTGTTCGATGTCGTCGAACATGCGCGCCACGTCGTCGTGCTCGCGCAGCCATTCGATCACCGGCTCGTCGCGGCCCGTCAGCGCGCGCAGCGCCGGCACGTAGTGCGGGTTGGGCAGCATGCGCACGTCGAACACGTAGTCGGCATCGAGCGGCACGCCGCGCTTGAAGGCGAACGACTCGAACACCAGCGTCAGCGCGTTCTGCGGCGCCGAGATCAGCCCCTTGATGTAGCTCTGCAACTGCGCGGGGCGGATGAGACTGGTGTCGATCACGTCGGCGCCGTCGCGCAGGTCGGCCAGCAGCTCGCGTTCGAGTTCGATGGCCTGCACCAGCACGCGGTGCTGCTCGGGCACGTCGGTGCGGCTTTCCTGGCGCGAGAGCGGGTGGCGCCGGCGCGTTTCCGAATAGCGGCGCAGCAGCGCGTCGGTGGTCGCGTCGAGGAACAGCGAGCGCAGCGAGACGCCGTCGGCGCGCAGCGCCTCGAGCTGCTGCGGCACGATCGGCAGCGACACGCCGCTGCGCACGTCCATCGCGATCGCCACGCGTGTGGCCTGCTGCTCGTGCTGCAGGGCGATGAAGGCCGTGAGCAGTTCGGGTGGCAGGTTGTCGACGCAGTAGTAGCCGGCGTCTTCCAGCGCGTGCAGCGCCACCGACTTGCCGGAGCCCGACATGCCGGTGATGAGGACGAGGTCGAGGTTCATGTTCATGGGGCGGTCGCCGGCGTCTTGTGGCCGAGCATTTCGCGCGCATGGGCCAGCGAGGTGGCCGACACCTTTTCACCGCCGAGCATGCGGGCGATTTCGCGGGCGCGGTCGTCGGCGGCGAGGCGCGACACGCCGCTTTCGGTGCGCGGGCCGTCCGTGCCGGCCGCCGTCGTCTGGCGCTTGGCGACCACGAGGTGGTGGTCGGCGCAGGCCGCCACCTGGGGCAGGTGGGTCACGGCGAGCACTTGGCGGTCGCGGCCGAGCTGCTTCATGAGGCGGCCGACGGTCTCGGCCACCGCTCCGCCCACGCCGGCATCGACCTCGTCGAAGATCAGCGTCTGCGCGGCGCCCAGTTCGCTGGTCGTCACGGCAATGGCCAGCGCGATGCGCGAGAGCTCACCGCCCGAGGCCACCTTGCCGATGGCGCGCGGCGTGCTGCCGGCGTGGCCGGCCACCAGGAACGAGATTTCTTCGAGGCCGGCGCGGCCGGGCTGTGCCAGCGGCTGCAATTCGACGTCGAAACGCCCGCCCTGCATGCCCAGGCCCTGCATCGCCTGCGTGACCGCCTGGGCCAGGCGCGGCGCGGCTTGCTTGCGGATCTTGCCGAGGGCCTTGGCCTCCTTCATGTAGGCCTGCTGGGTGTTCTGTTCGGCGCGCTCCAGGCCTTCGAGGTCGCTTTGCGCGTCGAGCGCCTGCAGCTCCGCCTGCCAGCCGGCCAGCAGCGCGGGCAGCTCGGCCGGCGTGCGCTTGTAGCGGCGCGCAAGCGACATCCACAGGCCCATGCGCTCGTCGAGTTCGGCGAGGGTCTTGGGATCGGTGTCGGTGTCGCGCAGGTAGCCGTGCAGCGAGTGGGCCGCGTCCGAGGCCTGCGCCACGCAGGAGGCCAGCACCTCGCCCAGCGTGCGGAATTCGGGCTCGATGTGTTCGCAGTTCTGCAGCAGCGTCGCGGCGCGCGAGAGAGCGGCGAGGGCGCCGTTGTCGTCGTCTTCGAGCGCCTGGCTCGCGCCCTGGGCGGCGTCGATGAGCGCTTGCGCGTTCGAGATGCGCGAGTGATGGGCGGAGAGCTCATCCCACTCGTCGGCACCCGGCGCCAGCTTGGCGACTTCGGAAATCTGCCACTGCAGCCGCTCGCGCTCGCGCTGCAGCGAGTCTTGCGCCGAGCGTGCGTGCTCGAGCGCCGAGAGCGCCTGGCGCCAGCTCTGCCAGGCGGCGTCGAGCGCGTCGGTGCGCGCGCCCGCGTAGGCGTCGAGCAGGCCGCGCACGGCCTCGGGGCGGGTCAGGCTCTGCCAGGCGTGCTGGCCGTGGATGTCGAGCAGGCGGTCGCCGAGTTCGCGCAACTGCGTGGCGGTGGCGGGGCTGCCGTTGATCCAGCCGCGGCTGCGTCCCTGCAGGTCGACCGTGCGGCGCAGCAGCAGGCCGTCGCCCGCCTCGAAGCCGCCTTCGTCGAGCCAGCCGGCCAGGGCCGGGTCGGCGTCGAATTCGGCGCTCACGTCGAGCCGCTCGGCGCCTTCGCGCACGGCACCGGCGTCGGCGCGGTTGCCCAGCGCCAGCTGCAGCGCGTCGATCAGGATGGACTTGCCGGCGCCGGTTTCCCCGGTCAGCACCGTGAAGCCGGCAGACAGGTCGAGTTCAAGGGACCGCACGATCACGAAGTCGCGCAGTGCGATGCGTCGCAAAGCCATCTCAGTTCGTCCTCAAGCTGGGGGCGTGGTCCTTCATTCAGGAGCCCCCTTCGTTCCAATGGAGTTTTTTCCGCAGCGTGTCGAAGTAGCTCCAGCCGCGCGGGTGCAGGAAGCGCACCCGGAAGTCGGAGCGGCGCACCACCACGCGGTCGCCGATGGCGAGCGAGGCGAGCGACTGCATGTCGAAATTGGCGCTGGCGTCGCGCCCGCTCACCAGCTCGATCACGATCTCGTCGGCGTCGGGCAGCAGCACGGGGCGGTTGGACAGCGTGTGCGGTGCGATCGGCACCATCACCCAGCCCGGCACCGCCGGATGCAGCAGCGGCCCGCCGGCCGACAGCGCGTAGGCCGTCGAGCCCGTGGGCGACGCGATGATCAGCCCGTCGGCGCGCTGGTTGGCCACGAAATGGCGGCCCACCGACACGCGCATCTCGACCATGCCCGAGGTGGCGCCGCGGTTGACCACCACGTCGTTCATCGCGAGCGCGTCGAACACCACGGCCTCGTCGCGAAGCACCTGCGCGTGCATCAGGCTGCGGTGGTCTTCTTCGTATTCGCCGGCCAGCATCGGGATCAGCGTGGCCTGGTAGTTGTCCAGCGGAATGTCGGTGATGAAGCCCAGCCGCCCGCGGTTGATGCCGATCAGCGGGATGCCGTAGCACGCGAGCTGCCGGCCGATGCCGAGCATGGTGCCGTCACCGCCGACCACGAGGCCGAGGTCGCAGCGCTGGCCGATTTCCTCTACCGACAGCGCCTGGTAGCGCGGGTGCGGCGGGGCGTCGGTGTCCTCGCAGGACGAACGCTCCACGAACACCGTGCAACCCTGTGATTCAAGGAAGGCGCCGATGCCTTCCATCACGCCGTCGCGCGCATCGGCTTGCGCCCGGGCGCCGGAAGCCTGGTATTTGCCGATCAGGGCGACGTGACGAAAGCGTGAGGTCATAGCTCACAAATTACAACATCAAAACCTTGCCCATCCGCTTGACCATGCGAGTTTTGCAGGCGCTATCGCGTTCCGATTCGAGGGCCGCGACCACGATCCACTCCTGGGGGTTCTTGCCGAGTTCTTCGGCCAGCGCTCCGGCCACGGCGGGGCTGAGGTGCTCCCGGTACTTTGCGGTGTAGAGGGCTTGCTTCGACAGGCCAAGTTTTGCGGCCCACGCGGAGAGGTCTTGGACCTGTTCGGCGGCGGCTAGCAGAGTCATGGTGTTTTGCATAGTCGTAGATTACTCGTGTTGTATATCGGTTACTCAACCTGTTTAAGCATAGCCGGCCCTTGTTAAACAGGGTGATTAATGGATACGCTCCGCTGCGTTAATCAATGTGATTAACGTAACTAGGAGCCTACATGATCCGCATCTCGGTAACGTCGACCGAAGTCCGCAACCAAAGCGGCAACGCCAAAGCCACCGGCAAGCCCTACAGCCTGAACTTCCAAGCAGTGTGGATGCATTTCGTTGGCCGTGACGGTCAGCCTGATCCGTACCCCACGAAGATCGAAATCATTCTCGAAAAGGACAAGGACGGCGCCGCCCTGTTCCACCCGGTCGGCGACTACACGTTGGCCCCTTCGAGCCTCTACCCGGACCGCAGCGGCAATCTCGCCATCTCCGCGCGTCTGGTCGCGATCAAGCCCAACCCGAAGCCGTCGCAGGGCTAAGCCATGCACGTCTCTCCGGAGGCACTCCAGGCCGCCCGCATGGCGGCGCTGGAAGGCGCGATTCTCGGCCTGCTGCGTGATGCGGTAGGCGATGACCTCGACGGCGTGTCCATCGTCGCCGAGGCTGATGCGGGTCAGGTCGTGATCGACGTGACCTATCTGCACAAGGGCGTGCCGGTTGCGGGGGAGTCGCTGTGAACGCGCCGCGCTTTCGGGCCTTGTGCCAAGACTGCGGCACGGCTCACGAATTCGCCACCGAGGCCGAGCAGATGGCCGCGCATCGTGGCGATCCCGCGTGTGGGCTCGACGGTTGCGAGGGTGAGCTGTGCGCTTGCCTTCACTGCGTTGAGGGCGCGCGGATCTTCTCTGAGTTCCTCGACGGTGCTACGTCGCAATGAGCTCGCAGGCCCGCAACTTCCTCCGCCTCCGTTACTGGCTCGAAGCCCGCGACGGAGGCGAGTGGCGTTCCCTTTCTCCCTACGAAGAAGTCATCGCGCGCAATGTGCGTGTGCTGGCCGCATCGCTGATCGAGGCCGCGCTGTGAAGTGGTTCGCGAAAAACAAGGTCGTGAAAAGTTGCATCCTTGCGTGCTGCTTGTTCGCGGTTGCGTGTATCGCGCGCATCGTGTGGCTGATGTGTGGCGGTGATCTTTCGTTGGTCATCGCGACTGTCGGTGCCGCAGTCTTGGGTGCGAGGTTCGTTTCTGAAGCTGTGCGCGTCGGAAAGGCTCTGGCATGAGCTACCTCGGCGCACGTCAGCACGAAGTCAACGCCGCGCGCGCATCCTCCATGGAGGCGCTGCGTGCCTTCTCGCAGCGTCAAACCGCGCGCGATCTTCAGACCGCAGAAGCGCGCGCAGCGCGCGGGCTTGTCTCAGTATCAACAAGTGGTTTTGATGCCCTGCCCACCGCTATGCAGTGGGCAGAGAGGTGCATCACCATCGACCGGGCGCAAGCCCGAGTCACCCGGCTGCGCAAAGCCGTGGGCGTCGGCGCGAAGTGCCTGCTGAACTTGGGCGATGGCGTCGGCGAAAACAACGTGATGGTGACGCTCACGTATCGCGGCACCAATGCCGACTGGCGTCCTCGGCATATCTCCGACTACCTGCGCAAGGTCCGCGAGTGGTTCAAGGGCCGTTGCCCCGGCCAACGCCTCAAGTACGTGTGGGTGGGTGAGTTGCAGGACGGCAAGCGCCGCGAGGACGGGCAGGGACGAGGGGTCATCCACTACCACGCGATTTTCTTCCTTCCGCCCGGCGTGAGCATGCCGCAGGCGGACCGCAAAGGCTGGTGGGCGCATGGCTTCACCAACACCGAGAAGGGCCGCGATCCTGTGGCCTACCTCATGAGCTACGCCAAGAAGGCGGACAGCAAAAACGTCGGAGGGTTTCCCCGTGGTGCACGCATTCACGGCGTCGGAGGGATTTGCTCTGTTGGCGCTGCTATTCGTCGGTGGGCTCTGTGGCCTGCGTATGTGCAGGGCAATGCTGCGATCACCGACCGCTTCCGACCTGCGACGGGAGGCGGCTATCGCAATGATGAAACCGGCGAGCTTCTCCAGTCTGAGTTCGCACCAACAGGCGGCGGTTTTCAGAGCTTTATCCGAGTGCGGACCACGCCGCGCCGCATCGACGCGGCAGGACCTTTCTCCTGGCTTCCAGAACACACGAACACAGCGGACGCCGGTCCCGCTGCGTACCTTCATTGACGACCGGCACAACCTCAAGGACTTTTGAAAAATGAACCGCATCAACGCACTCCGCACCGCTGTCGCCTCCGCCGTCCTGGCTGCTGGCACTTCGGCCATGGCCGCACTGCCCGCAGGCGGTGAAGAAGCCATCAACCAGTACAAGACCGATGTGCTGCAGGCCATCGGGCTGGTGATCACTGCCGGCATCGCGATCTACGCGGTGAAGAAGCTCGGCCAGAAGATGGGTTGGCTGTAAGCCGACTCGGAGCGGGCAATGGCATCGCAAACCATCGAGTGCGGCGCTGCTTGCTCGATCACGGTCGAGCTTGCGCCCGCTCCACCTTCCACCGACAACCTCGCCGATATCGGCTTGGTCTTCGGCCTCTTTCTTGGCGCTGCCATCGTCGTGTTTTGCGCGCGGCAGTTCCTGAAATTCTTCGAGGCAACCCCTCATGACCATTAAGGGCTGCTATGCCTTCTTCGATCGAATTCATGTTCGCGGGTGGCTGCTTGCTGCTGCTCTGGGTTGCGTTTGGCTGAACGCCCACGCAGTCAACAAGAACAACATTGGTCGGCTCAGCCAGACCAGCAACGGGCGTAGCACCACGCTGGGGCCTGTGACGAACAGCGGCGGCAGCACGATACCCGTGTCTCCCAACATGGGCGGCTGGACTCAGGCAGGAAACTACGGTGTTCCAACTGGGGCGACCGGTACCACGATGAACCGGACCTCTAGTGGCGAAACGATTATTGCGGGCCAGCGCTATCCTTTTCAGGCCGGATTTCAGGAGCCTAAATCTAACTGGGTTATGCCTGCTCTTGGCGCTGCGGCAGCTATTGGCTGTACGTTTGCGACTGGTGGCATTGCTACCGTAGCGTGTTTGGGTCTTCCGGTGGCATTGCCATTTCTCTATGAATGGATTACGCGGTCGGGTGGTCGGATCAATCCGGAGACAGGGGGGTTGGAGCGCCAGGGCACGGGTACCGCGCAGTGGCTTGTTGGCGGTGAGCGCAGTGGGCAATCAAGTGCCGAGGAGGCGTGCTACAGCTTCGCGGGGAAGCTGTCGCCGCAGGAGCGAGTGGGAGCCGTTGCCGGTGATAAGTGGGGTGATGTGGTCTATGAGCCGACAGGCGGTGCTGGCACCGGAGGATGGTGCAAGTTGACGGTGCTTACGGTCAACGGTACGCCGCGTGCGGCTTATCCATTCGGGGTCGTAAAGGTTGCTGGGACCGATCAGCCTGGAGCTTGGTTGCCGTCCTCGATGGATGACATTGCGCCGTACATGCGGAACACCATTCCTGACGGCCGTGTTTGGGGTGAGGCACTGGAGCGAGGGGCAGAGTTCCCGCAGCCAAACCCAACAGTCACAGGCCCGTCGCAGATTCAGGGGCCGGAGAAGAGCACGACCAACCCGGACGGCTCTCGAACTGTCGAGCGCACCACGTACAACTTCAATACGGCTGGCAACACCATCAACAACACCAGCAACGTCACGACCACGACGACCTACAACACCGACAACAGTGTTCGCAGTTCGACCCGTACTGAGACGACGCCGACCGCAGAGGATGCAGAGAAAGAGGACGAATGTGCGAAGCGTCCGAACAGTGTTGGTTGTGCTGATTTGGACACGCCAGTGGGTGAGATACCGCGCGAGACGAAGACCATTACCTACGCGGAGGAGCCTGTGTTTGGCGGCGGTAGTTGCCCGAGTGATAAGCAGTGGTCGAGCGGCACGCTGGGGCACAGTTACAAGCTCGTGGACTGGACCACGCTGTGTGGCTATGCATTGCCTGCGCGAGCGCTCGTGATCCTGCTGGCCGTCTTCGCTGCGTTCTTGATCGTGATGCCCGGAAAGGAGGTGCGCACATGAAGCTCGGCGTATGGCTGCTTTCGATGATGCAGCCCCTCATTGCGAAGATTCTCGCCACGCTCGGTTTCAGCATCATCACCATCGTGGGCATGGAAGCGGTGGTCGGGCAACTCAAGGCCCAGATCGTCGCGCAGATGGGTGCGCTGTCGGGCGATACGCTCAACTTCGCGCTGTACATGGGCATAGGCAAAGCCATCGGCATCATCTTCGGCGCGTGCACCACGAAGCTGATGCTGTGGTCGATCCAGAACGCCACGAGCATCATGGGAAAGAGTAACGGCTGATGATGACCGTTTGGACGGGCCTCCCCGGGTCCGGCAAAACATCGGGGGTGATCGAGAAGGTGCTTCTGCCGCTGGCCGCGAAAGACTGGATGGAGGAAGCCATCGACGCGGACGGCAACAAGGTGCCCGTGAAGCGCAAGCTGTTCACGAACATCAACGGCCTGCTGCTGGAACACGAGAAGATCGATGCAGACGATCTGATGCGTTGGCATGAGTGGGTGAAGCCCGGCGACTTGATCGTTTTCGATGAGGTGCAAAAGCCGTGGCCGCTGACTGGCGCCAACAAGGAACAGCCGAAGTGCATCACCGAGTTGGAGACGCACCGGCACTACGGCGTTGACATGCATTTGCTCACGCAGCATCCGATGCTGATTAACGCGGCCATCGTGCGGCTGGCCGGCCAGCACTTCCACGTGCGCAAGCTGGGCAACTCGCGCTACGCGACGATCTACGAATGGGACGGCGTCAGTCGGACACTGCTTTACAAAAATTCGTTCTCGAAGAAGCCGTGGCGTCGCTCGAAGAAGGCCGAGGAGGTCTACCGGTCAAGTTCGCTGCACACGAAGCAGAAGCGGTCGGTGCCTACGGTGATCTTCGGCATCGTGTTCGCCCTGGTCATGCTCGCGGCGCTCGGTCCGAGCGTGTACGGTCGTATGCAGGGGCGGCTGTATCCGAAGCCTGTAGAGGCTGCGAAGGTCGAAACCAAGGGGGTAGGGTCGGCATCGGTCGAAAAGGCTGCTGTAGCGCCTGCCTGGAGTGCTTCCCGTATCCGAGGACACCAAGTCACCCTTGGTTTAAGGAATATTTCGCGCGCCTGAACTCTCGGGGC